>NZ_JAUZUU010000005.1:0-210613 GCF_031844225.1 Acinetobacter sp. RRD8 | reverse complement strand
TCAGATTATTTTTAAACTTATCAAATAAAACCCAACTCAATTAAACTTAACTAAGTTACTGTTTTATCAGAAGTTTTAATCTTCATCACCGCCGATGGATGTGCATTCTACAGTATTTCAGAGCCCTTGCAACACCTTTTTCAAGAAAATCATTTTGTATGTATATTTTTTAAGCTTTTCGTGTGTTTTCATTCATTTTTTATACAAATTTGCTTAAATGATGTCTATTCGTGAATATAACGTTTATTATTTTTATACTAATAAGTAGTGCTACTTACACAGAAAAGGCCTCAGGTTACCTTATGCATCGTTCTATTTACTTATCTATATGCTTATTTTCTTTAGCTTCAAGCGCACATGTTTTCGCCGAGGCGGCCACCAGTGTGGAAAATCTGGAAAACGAGCCTGCAAAAACGCCGCTTAGAACAAAAATCTCGACCAAAGCGCAACAATTACAAACGCAACTGAAAGTTGATGCCAGTGCAGCACAGGCTGAAGAAGTTAAAGATCCTTTTCAACCGTTAAATAGAAAGATCTATCAGTTTAATGATGCGATTGACCGCACCGTGGTACGTCCCATAGCCGTACAATATGTGGAAAAAGTTCCTCAAGATGTTCGTGGCAGCTATACCCAGTTCCGCAGTAACCTAGGTGAACCTTGGAATGTGGTGAATCAGCTGATTCAAGGTCGTCCTGCCCGCGCTGCTAAATCCCTAGGTCGTTTTACCATTAACACCTTAACAACTTTAGGACTGGCTGATCCAGCGCGTCGCCTGGGCTTGAGTCATGAAGAGGAAAAATTTGGAATTACCTTAGGTTATTATGGCGTGCCTTCTGGCCCTTATATCATGTTGCCATTTTTAGGTCCAAGTTCTGTCCGTGGCGTAATCGGTACTGCTGTAGATAGTCAAGCTCGTCCACAAAAATACATTCTCGAAGATGAAGATGGACTTTACTGGACTGATCAGTTTTGGCGTGCCATCGATACCCGTTCAGAAATACTGGACGTTGAAGGAGTGCTGACTGGCGATCGCTATGCGCAGATTCGCGATATTTATTTACAACGTACCAATTATGCAATTGCAGAAAAGAAAGGTACAGAACAAGATACGCTTTTCCTAGAAGATGATTTTGAAGATGACAATTCTGATGATGCACCTTCTAGTGATAGCAACATTGAATCTTCAAACGAAGATCTTTAAGTTTAAGCTTCATGTATGATTGCTAGTGAAAATCTGTTCGCTAGCAATACTTTGCTTGTTATAGTACATCTTATAGCCAATCCTGGGATTGAATCACTTTTTTATGTATTTCATTCAACCGACTCGTGATATTCCTTACTTAGATCAAGTACTTGATACGCTTCCTCATGTTCAGATGATCTATCTGGATGATCATGAACTGTATGACTCTACGATTATTGCGATTGCAGATGTACATGATTATCTGAAATATAAGTGGAATCTGCCTACGATTGTACTGGCCTTAGAAAATGAAGGTACTGCTTTGGCTCAGGCCTGGGAACAAGGTGCTTTAGCCGGCTGGATCTGGAACAAGCTTCCCGAGAATCCAGATCTGGCATTACAAAAAATTGATGCACAATATAAGCGTAACCAGGATAGCCGTGACCTGCCTTCTGCTGCAGAACTACAAAAAAAATTGTTACCGAATCCGATTGAACTGACCAATTACGAGGTCGAAACCTATTTTCAGCCTTCAGCCTATCTTTCAGGGGATTGGTATGATTATTGGAAAATCAGCGACAAAGAAGTGATTTTCTATTTGGCCGATGTATCCGGACATGGCGTCACCAGTAGTTTGCTCACGTCCTGGATGGCAGCTTTCCATGGTCGCTCCAAGACGCCGCGCGAGCTGATCAAGAAGCTGAACGGTATGCTGATGCAGGAAAATATTGAAAAGCACATCACCATGATTGCCGGGATTCTTAATCTGGAAACCCATGTATTAAAATGGTCCAGCGCTGGACATTATCCTCCACCGATTATATTTGAACCCAATCAAGAACCTAAAATCCTCTCTTCCAGCAGTTTCCCTTTGGGCTTAACCGAAGATCTTGAAGTTGAGGAAAATGAATGGGTATTAAGTCGCAATGCGCGCTTTATTATCTGTTCGGATGGCGCACTGGAACCTTTTGATGGTGGTTTAAATGAACAATTCTCGCAATTATTACACCATTTGCAGAATCAATCTTTTCAGGCTCCGGAACATGTGGCTGACGATATCGCCTTTTTAAGCTTTATCCGCGTAAATTAGCAGTATATTTACAGGCTTTATAAGCACTTAATTTGATTACTACTTTCAGCCACTTGAGTATCAATACACCCTATGGGATAATTTAATATCCTTCTCTGCAAATGGCATTTATATGTCAACAGGTCATGTTGAATATGCAAGTCTGAACGGAACGCATATTTTTAAGCTTATCGGCGAAGTGCGTGCCCAATCTTGTATTAGTCTAGACAAATTACTGAACAAAATTGAACAGCAAGACAACGTAGTTGGCGCTATCGTTGATCTCACCGAAACCAGTTTCATTGACAGTACCGTACTGGGTGTTTTAGCGAAACTAGGACTCAAACTCAAGCAAGTACACAATATTCAGGCTGTCATGCTTTCTACCAATTCTGACATTACCACTTTGGCCAACAGTATGGGATTGAGCCAGGTGTTTGTGATTCTGAATTATTGTGGTGATCCAAATGTCTGCACACGTGCGCTGATGGAAGAACATGTCACGCATCAAAATATGCTGAATACGGTTCTGGATGCGCATAAAACCTTGATGAAACTGAATCAAAGCAATCAGAACATGTTTGAACCTTTAGTCAAACAGCTACAGAAAGAGCAAGACAATTTAGATAAAATTTCCGAGCAAAAGGTATAACCATCTTATAAGAGGACCCTATGACTTTACTTTCTGTTGTACAAATGAATTCTCAAAATGAAATTGATGTCAATTTCGTGGAGATTGAATCTTTAATTCAACAAAGTAAGGCCAATGGTGCTGAACTGATTGTTTTCCCGGAAAACTTTGTCTGTTTTGCAGCAGGTAAACAGCGTGAAACTGCTGCACAATTTGAAGTGATTCAGCAGCGTCTGGAACAACTTGCCCATGAATATGACACCTGGATCGTTGCCGGTACATTACCCTGCCCTTATCGTCCGGATGGTTCAATCATTGAGGATGGCCGGGTGCGTACCGTTAGCCTGTGTATCAGTCCGGAACGGACCGAAGCACGTTATGACAAAATTCACCTGTTTGATGTGCAAGTCGGCGATGCTGTCGGTGGTTATCAGGAATCCAAGTTCTTTGAACCCGGCACAGATGTTGTCGTAGCCAAAACACCTTTTGGCAATATTGGGTTAATGGTCTGTTATGACCTGCGCTTTCCGGAACTGGCGTTAAATTTACGAGCCAAAGGTGCAAACCTCTTGACCGCTCCTTCTGCCTTTACCTATACCACAGGTGAAATGCACTGGCAGCTTCTTCTGCAAACACGTGCTCTAGATAGCCAATGCTCGGTGCTTGGTGCAGCTCAACAAGGCTGGCATGGAGAAAAACGCCAGACTTGGGGACATGCAGCCGCCACCAATAGTCGTGGACAACTTCTTAATATGATCCATGCAGAAGGTGCTCAACTCATCACCGTCGACTTTGATTTAAATGAACAGCAAAAAGTGCGTGAATCCATGCCTTTAATGCAACACCGTAGACTTCTTCAACTTTCCTGAATCGTTTCATTTGCTTGCATAAAATAACAAAATCCCTGCTTATTCTTCAGGTGAAATCACCGAGCATAGAAGCTCTACGAAAAATAAACAGGGATTTAACTCATGTCATTAGAAAAAGCCGTCTATACCGCACATGCCAAAGCCACAGGGGGCCGTGATGGCCGCGCCATTTCTGACGATCAGATTCTGGACGTCCAATTGGCCGTACCTAAAGAAATGGGGGGACCAGGCGGTGGAACCAATCCTGAACAGCTCTTTGCCGCAGGTTATTCCGCCTGTTTCTTGGGTGCAATGAAATTTGTTGCCAATCGTGACAAGCTCAATATCAGTAAAGATGCCTATATTGAAGGTGATGTTGGGATTGGTCCGATTCCTACCGGGTTCGGGATCGAAGTGACATTAAACATCCATCTTGAAGGCATGGATCAGGAAGAAGCAAAAAAACTGGTGGATGCTGCGCATATTGTCTGTCCATACTCAAATGCGACCCGTAATAATATTGATGTGAACTTAAACGTAATTACTTAATTTTTTTATTTAACAGCTATCCTGAAAAAATTTTCAGGATAGCTAGACTTCAATTATAAATTTCAAAATTTACCCGCTTCATCTTTTGTCAAAAGCTACTTCTCTTCCCCACTTGAAAACTGCAGCAAAAACTTAAGAAATTATATATAATGATTCTTATTTACATTTATTCGATTTATATTGATGTTAAAACTAGTTCTTCTGAATTCTCTCCTGCTCCTCACTGCTACAACCTCTTTTGCAGATCTTTATCTCTCAGAAAAAATCCGTCCGAAAATAAAATCTCTGCTCAATACTGAAATTGAACGCCTACCCATTCCTGCAACACCCAACAATATGATTCTGCCTGAATTTGGTAAAGGGATTATTGGCTGGGGAGCTGGCCCCAAAGATGCTGAAGCCCGTTTTCTCAATATTACTCAGGCAGATGTTGAAACAATGAAACAGGAAGGACTGAGTTTAGCAATGGCACAAGCCTGGCAGAACTTTTATGAAAATGAAACTCTGCGTAATCCGGGAAATCCGACTGCACCTTTTCGTGCACAACTCATGAAAAAAATCGTCAGTCTCTGGTAAATATCCAAAAGTCCTGACGATCATTATGATAAAGCGAGCAGATTAAAAAATTATTCTACTGCTTCGTTGGTTACTCGCAATACTTCTTCAATCGTGGTTTTTCCGGCCAATACTTTACGCAGACCATCATCACGAATGGAACCTGACTGCTGACGTACATAGCTTTCGATTTCATATTCAGCCGCATTGCCATGAATCAAACGGCGCATATGATCATCGACTGGGACAATTTCATAAATTGCAGTACGGCCACTAAAGCCAGTATTGCCACAACGTTCACAGCCTTGAGGTTGCGGTAATCTTAAATCTTGGGGATGCTCAATATTGCCAAATAGATTCTTCTCGAAAGCATCTGCCTCATGCCAGGTCGCGCAATGTGGACACAAGGTACGCACCAGACGTTGGGCAATTACCCCGATTAAAGAACTGGACAGCAGAAATGGTTCAATTCCCATATCTTTCAGGCGCGTAACCGCACCAATCGCGGTATTGGTGTGTAAGGTGGATAACACCAGATGTCCTGTCAGGGATGCCTGCACCGCAATTTCTGCGGTTTCCAGATCACGAATCTCACCAACCATGACCACATCCGGGTCCTGACGCAACATGGCTTTTAACGCACGGGCAAAAGTCATATCCACTTTGGTATTGACCTGCGTTTGTCCAATGCCTTCCAGTTGATATTCAATCGGATCTTCAGCCGTGAGGATGTTTTTAGAACCGTCATTCAGGTCAGAAAGTGCCGCATATAAGGTGGTGGTTTTACCCGAACCGGTCGGGCCAGTCACCAGAATAATCCCGTGCGGGCGATGCACTAAGGTCTTGAGTCGACCATAGTCATTATTCATCAAGCCCAAATGGGTCATGTTCAAACGGCCGGCCTGCTTGTCCAGCAAACGCATCACCACCCGCTCCCCATAAGAAGATGGCAAGGTGGATACACGGACATCGACTTCACGTCCGGCCAAGCGTAATGAAATACGGCCATCTTGAGGAATACGCTTTTCGGCAATATCCAGTTTGGCCATGACTTTAATCCGTGAAACCAGAAGCGGTGCCAGTTCACGGCGTGGCTGTACAATTTCGCGTAACTGGCCATCGACCCGTAAACGCACCGACAGTTTTTTCTCAAAAGATTCAATATGAATATCGGAAGCCCCGACACGAATCGCCTCTGAGAGCAATGCATTGATCAGCCGCACAATCGGCGCATCATCTTCCTGATCCATCAGGTCTTCAGCTTCAGGTACGGAATCAGCCAGGCTGAGTAAATCCGGATGATCTTCCAGACCGGCAGCGACCTGTTGCGATTCGCCGCTATCGCCGGCAAAACTGGAACTGAGTAACTGGTTAAATTCCTGTTCGCTACAGAGTTGAAAATGAGCCGGATAACCGAGCAGACGGCGAGCTTCCTGCAATGCAAGCATCGAGGTATTGTCACGACGCAGAATAAAGGCCTGATCTCCCTCATAACGCAACAGCACACCATGGCGCTTGGCGAAGCTATATGGGATTTGTAATTGTTTAAGTACTTGCATCGCGGATTATAATAATGATGAAAAAATTTAAATTGAGTGTACTCTAAGCATATGACAGCGTGAAGTATGTTTTCAAAGATTTAGCAAGAAAGGGTGCCAAGATTGCCGCGAGATAAAGATGAATTAATCCCGAATACAGCGAAAATGCGCTGGTGGGGAGAACAGAATTTTGAAATAAATCAGTCTAAAGCCTGGCAGTTTGGCTCCTTGCTGTTTCGGCTGACCCGAGGGATTCAGGAATGGCGACTGGAATATTTCCGCCCTTCTGTGCAATACGATTATGAACAGCAATGGCATCAGATTGATGATCCGAATTTTGCCTTTCCCCCACCTGTGAAAATTGAACGCTATATGTTCAAATCCACGCAAAACAAATTGCAACTGATGCCACGCCTTGCAGACCGTTCTGTGGTGATTAAACCAGTCGATCCGATTTATATTCCTGCCGGACAGCGCGGTACGCTTTATATCAGCACGCCCTTATGGATTGCCGGTTTTGTCGAGGGGCAGCGCGAACCGATTTTCGATTTGCCGGTAATCTTGCCAAAAGACACCTGGTTTGGACCCAATCACCGTTCGGGGGAAATCTGTTATGCCACCGCAGTCGATGGCAGAACCGAACTGAAACAGTTACATCCGCGAGCCTTTCGTGCAGTCACGCCGATTGAGTTTCACAATACCAGTAACCAGCAATTGCGCTTTGACCGAATGAATGTGCCAGTGCCTGCCCTGCCGCTTTTTTACAGTGAAAGTACCGGCCGCTTATGGACCTCACAAATCCGCGTTTTGCATGAAAGTTCGGATCGTCCACCACGGATTCGGGTCGAAAACCGCACACCACCAAATGCTGGTGAAGTGGCCTATCTGCATCCACCGCGCGATCCGGCAGGTGCGTTATTTAATATGTTTGATTCATTTTTCTAAGGGCGTCTGATGCCAAGTTCAAATATTCCGACCGAAGTCACCAACAGCCTGAAGGGAGTATTTACCAATATCAATACCGACCGTTTGACCGAAGTTCTGGTGGCGGTGGTGTTGTGCTTTATTGGTTTCCTGATCGCACGCTTTATTTCCAATACCTTTATTCGCACCATTGGTGTCCGTTTTAATGCCCATCAGAAACTGGTCTGGCGCCGCGGAATTTTCTATTTTATCTTCCTGCTGTTTGTGATGGCTAGTCTGAAAGAAGCCGGTTTTAAACTCAGTGTCTTCCTTGGCGCTGCAGGGATTTTAACGGTCGCACTGGGTTTTGCTTCGCAAACCTCAGCATCCAACCTGATCAGTGGTCTGTTCCTGATTGGTGAAGGTTCTTTTGAAGTCGGTGATACCATCCAGATTACCTTGATTCGTGGGCATACCATTGAAGGCGAAGTGATTTCGATTGATCTGCTCTCGGTTAAACTTTTGACCCAAGATAATATCTATGTGCGTTTACCGAATGAACAGCTAATTCGGGCACCGGTGCAGAACTTGTCGAAATTTCCGATACGGCGGATTCCGATTACATTGGCGATCAATTTCCATGAAAATATTATCAAGGTACGCGAAGTTCTGCTGGACGTTGCCAATAAATATCCACTGGTACTGGCCGACCCGAAACCTGCAGTCACCGTTACCGCTTTCCGTGAATCTTCGATTGAACTGCTGTTTGCAGTGTGGTGCCAACAGGAAAACTACCTGAAAGTTCGTGATGAAATGCAGGAACGGATTCGCAACGGCTTTGTCGATAACCAGATTGAAATTCCGGTGCCAAAAATGGGCTTTGTCGATCATCCACTTTCCCGTCCTTTGGAAAATGAAGAAATCGATCAATATGCCAATGAAAAGGCCCTCAAAAGAGAGCCTGATCTGAAATAACCCTTAGATTCCCTCTCCTTTTTAAAGGAGAGGGTTAGGGAGAGGATTCAAAGCTCCCTCTCCGGCATCGGCGCAATATAAGCAATCAGTAGCATCACCCCGCCCGCCAGCAAGAAGGAAATCACCCGGGTCAGGGTGCCAATATGTGACAGGTCAAATAGTACGAGCTTCAAGGTCACAATCACCAGAATACTGCCGCCTAAAATCCACATCAGTTTCAGTTTTTTGAGCGTTGCTGTCCACATGGTAATCCAGGCGAGTAATACCCAAAGTATGGTCAGACTAAGCTGAACCGTCGCATTGCTCCATAATGCCAGCTCATTAAACGGCGTCTGCAGGTACACATGTAAAGCTCTTAAAACAATATAACTGGAAAGCCATAACAGACTTAGTACCATTAAAACTGCGATCATGCCTTTATCACGTCCCACCTTGATTTGCTGTAACAGCATCCAGATAAAACTGGCAAACATGGCGATACTGATCAGGTCAAAAGGATTCAGAATCGGCAGCCAGTAATATTGAAAGGCTTGCTGGCTAAACAGCTGTGAACAAACCAGCCAAGTTGCCATCAGCAATAAACAGCTCTTGGTTTGCCAAAGCTGCTGCCAACCTGACTGCACATCCTGCCGATAGCACCACAGGCAGAATAATAAAGGTAAAATCACCATGCTCAGATAAGGCATGTTCGGGATCAGGCATAAACTTGCCAGAGCCAGACTGCTAAAAACGCCAAAGCTCATCCATTCTTTGGAGAGCTGCAAGCCAGCCAGCGGTCTAAGCCACAGAATGGCCAATAATATCGTTGAAAGTGCAGAAACCCCACGTTCCAGATCACTATTCCAGACAATCACCGCATTCTGACTGCGATCCAGAGTTAGAATCGCCGCAATGACCAGCAAGGGCGAGATGCCACTCCACTTCGGCAGTAACCATGACCACTCCTGATTTTTGCGCAGGATCATTTCATTGAACATTACATACCCCAGTGTGATGATAAATAAACTCAGCACATAGGCATGCTGACTCGGAAATTCATCTTCCAGCAAGGCAAATAGCATCAAACTGGCCGCGACACTTAGGCTGCTTAAAAAACTGACACTCAGACTATTCATCTGCTGCTGGTACTGCTTTTTAAGCTGACTGATGACCACGACTGCCACATAGCACAGACTCAAAATCCAGAAAATGATTCGCGGTGTTGGATTAATCTCGACCAGATAATACAGGCTGCTGAATCCGGCCATCAGCAATAAGCCCATGCTCAGATAGTGTGCTACCCGGACATTTTTTTCCAAGGCCCATAAATAAATCAGCACACCTTCAACTGCCCAGCCAATCACACTCCATTGTTCTGTCAATAAGATCGGGGGCACCAAGGCGAGAAAAATCAGCATCAGGCTCAGATAGCTCTGCGAAATGAGCAGGATAGTTTGTTTACGGCGCAGCAGTGTCCAGCAAGCGGCAAAGACCAGTGCAAAGAACAGGCTTAATCCAGCTTGCCAGAGTTTTTGATTGGGCTGATTAAAATGAATCAGATACAGAAAAATATATGCCGTGATCGGTGCAGCAAAAATCAGCGCTAAGTCCAATACCGGTTTTAACTGAAAACGTGAGAGATCCTGTCGTGCCAGCAACTGGCTAAAGCGGAAACCTAGCCAGATAAACAGCGCACTATGTGCCAGAATCAACGCAGTCATGGCATAACGCTCATATGTATAACCATGAATCAGGCTATATATCCCGCCAACGACCGCAGTCACTAAAAAGGCAATTTGATTGAGAATCTTCCATGGCCGGAAACTGCTCAGCACTGCCACCCCGATATTGATCAGCAAATAATAGCTAATCAGCTCAACGGCAGAAGCATCGCGGGTCGGTAAGGTAAACGGCGCCAGATAAGCAATCAGCAAAGCCATCAAAGCCAGTTCGATGCTTTCCTGTTTCAGGCTTAAATATAGAGTGATGGCCAGAATAATGAGAAATAGCAATGTTGCCAACGGTAACGTGGGAATCACCAGATTGTAATAGGCAAAAAATAAGGTCAGGAACAGACTGCCCAAACCCAGTCCTTCTAGTGCCAGAGCAAAACTCCGATTTTTCTGCATCAGGCGATAACCCAGCCCTGCTATACACCCACTCGCCAGTGCAACCAGGCCCAATTTTGCAGCCAGACTGAGTTGCCAGTGCTCAGTGGCAAAACGCAGCAGTAAAATAATCCCAATCACCAAAATACTAATCGCGACTTTTAAGACTGGATTCCCCTGGAAAAGCCAGCGCTGCAGTTGATCTACCAGATGAGGAGTGTCGTTTACCTCTTGGGCAGACTCAGTTTTCACGAATGGAACAGAATCGGATCGATCTGGTGATCGCTGTAAGGGATCGGCAGAATGAGATTGTGATTGCAACTGTATCAAACGTCCTTCCAGACGTTGCAGCCACCTGAGCAAAAAGAATACCCAGGCCGTAATCCCGATTCCCATCAACCAGTCCAGTTCAGCCAACCCGCCGACAATGGCAGTAATTGATGAGATATATAAAGGAACTTTAGAATTGCGCTCCAAGGACATCTGCTGCTGTCCGGCCAATTGATTCATCGGTGCTTCTACCGCAGTGACATATTGCATCACGCTAAAGATAAACCCCAAACCACACAGATAAGTTACAATCTGATAACCCAGATACCAGGCGCTGATCCCGGCTATCAGCAGGGTAATCAGCCAGATCATGCGCAACTCATTCCGTCCTACAGCCATTCTTATATTTCTCTTTCCTGAATCCTTCCATCATACAACAGCTTGTGCTGCTTATTTCATCTTCAGCCGATATTCGCTAAGCTGTAAACTCAGACTCGCCTCAGCGAGCGCGGTAAAAATCACGTACAATAGCGCTGTATTTTGAATAAGGAATTGATTACATGCCACCATTTGTCTTGGTCGATGGCTCTTACTTTTTATTTCGTGCCTTTCACGCACTGCCACCATTAACCACGTCAACCGGTTTACATACCAATGCAATTCGTGGTGCGATTTCTGCTATTCAAAAACTGATGCGCCGGACCCAACCGACCCATATGGCGGTAATTTTTGATACCCCAGAACCGACCTTCCGGCATGAGCTGTCACCGATTTATAAAGGTGATCGTCCCAGCATGCCAACGGAATTATCCGAACAGATTCCTTATCTGCATGCCTTGATCCGCGCTTTGGGCATTCCCCTACATACCTTACCGGGTGCCGAAGCCGATGACATTATCGGAACACTGGCCAAACGTGCCGAGGCGATGGGACATCAGGTACTGATCTCTACGGGCGATAAAGATATGGCACAACTGGTGACCGAAAAAGTTACCCTGGAAGACAGCTTTAAAGAAAAACCGCTGGATGTCGACGGCGTGTTTGAAAAGTTTGGCGTCTGGCCGAATCAGATTATTGACTATCTGACCCTGATGGGCGATGCATCAGATGGCATCATGGGCGTGCCAGGTGTAGGTGCCAAAACTGCAGCAAAACTGCTCACTGAATATGGCTCGATTGGTGGCATTTTAGAAAATGTCGACAAGATCAAAGGCAAAGTCGGTCAAAATATTAAAGAACATGTCGATGGCATTGTACTGGACCATCAACTGGCCAGTATTGTCATCGATCTGGATCTTAACTTTGGTTATGACGATTTAAAACTGGGTGAGCCGAATGTCGAGACCTTACGTCATTTGTACACCGAGCTGGAATTCCGTAACCAGCTGCAGTCCTTAGATCACCCGAACAACCCGAATAATTCAAATTACCAGCAGGCGGCAAAATCTATTAACGCCAAAGCGGTTACAGCACCAGAACCTCTGGAAGACCATGCGTCTGTAACCAGCAGTGATGACCAGCTAGGTCAAGCGACCTACCACACAGTATTAAGCCAGCAGGACTGGGACACACTGTTTGAGCGCCTAAGTACCGAAAAACGTTTTGCCTTTGATACCGAAACCACCAGTTTGGATTATCGTATTGCACAGATTGTCGGTTTCTCGGTCGCCTTCGATGCGCAGAATGCTTATTATGTTCCCTTGGCACATGATTATGAAGGCGCACCGGAGCAGCTGAATCGTGAAGTAATTCTGGCGCAGATCAAACCAATTCTGGAAGATGAGTCTGTAAAGAAAATTGGGCATCATCTAAAATATGATGCACATGTCCTGGAAAATCATGGCATTCATATGGCAGGCTGGTATTTCGACACCATGCTGGCTTCCTATGTCCTGAATTCTGTCGCAACCCGTCATGGCATGGATGATGTGGCCCGTCTGTATTTGAGTCATCTGACCACGACTTATGAACAAGTGGCCGGTAAAGGTGCTAAACAAAAGACCTTCAACCAGATTCCACTTGAAACTGCAGCACATTATGCCGCAGAAGATGCACATGTCACCTATCGCCTTTATGAAGTCTTGAGCAGCAAATTGCAGGCACACCCTGAACTGGTGAATATTCTGCATAATATTGAAGTTCCGGTCGCACATGTACTGACGCAAATGGAAGAAAACGGCATCGAACTGGATCTTGCTTTTCTGGATCAGCTTGGGGGCGAATTTTCCAACACCATGCACAATCTGGAAAACCAGATCATGGAAATTGCCGGTGAAAGCTTTAATGTCAGCTCACCTAAACAGGTCGGTGAAGTTCTGTTTGAAAAGCTGGGGCTAAAAGGCGGTAAAAAAACCACCACCGGACAATACAGTACCAGTGAAAGTGTACTGGAAAAAATTGAACATCCGATTGCCCAGCTAATTCTGGAATATCGTGGTTTGTCCAAGCTGAAAAGTACCTATACCGATGGCTTATGCAAACAGGCCAATCCTGATACCCATCGTGTGCATACCAGTTATCATCAGGCACTGACTGCAACTGGCCGTTTATCATCGACTGATCCAAACCTGCAGAACATTCCGATTCGTGCCGAAATTGGCCGTCAAATCCGTAAGGCTTTTGTGGCACCTGAAGGCCGTGTCTTGCTGGCAGCCGATTACTCACAAATTGAATTGCGTCTCATGGCACATTTATCTCAGGATGAAGCCCTGCTGGATGCCTTTATTCATGGTCAGGATGTACACCGCCGTACTGCTGCGGAAGTTTTGGGCATTCCGTTGGAAGAAGTGACCAATGACCAGCGCCGTCAGGCCAAGGCCGTCAACTTCGGCCTACTTTACGGTATGTCCGAGTTTGGTCTGATCCGTCAGTTGGGCTTTACCCGTCAGGAATCACAGGATTATATCAAGCAGTATTTCCATCGTTATCCGGGCATTTATGACTATATGCAACGTACCCGTCAGGTCGCATTAGAACAGGGTTTTGTTGAAACCCTGCTCGGTCGCCGTTTATATACCCCAGATATTGATGCCCGTAATATGATGGTGCGTAAAGCGGCAGAGCGTGCTGCGATTAATGCTCCGCTACAAGGTTCGGCTGCGGATATCATTAAAATGGCGATGATTGAAGTCGACAAGATTTTGCCGAAAGATCAGGCCAAAATGCTGTTGCAAGTACATGATGAACTGGTATTTGAAGTGGATGAAGACATTGCCGATGAACTCGCACCTAAACTGGCAGAAGTGATGCAATCGGTATTGCAGATTTCTGTACCATTGGTGGTAGAAGTGGGTAAAGGCAAAAACTGGGATGAGGCGCATTAATGTGCCTTTAACCCCATCTTCCTTATAGGAGGTGAGGAATATATTCCGCAAGGGGATGGAGGGGATTTTAATTTATAATCCTCATCTACAGGCAGCGATATTAAAATCTTTTCTACTATCAAGTTTTGAACGCATATTTTTCTATTTTTAGGAAATCAGCAGCACTACTGGTTAAGAGCATCCAAGTTCCCTCTCCTCTCAGGAGAGGGTTAGGGAGAGGTTAAAATCCCATCTTCTTCTTGCACTTCGATTAAAACTTGTCAAGGTTTGGCAAGTTTAACAAATCCCTCCCAACCTCCCTTTTCTAAAGGGAGGAGCAAATAAAAAGGACGCCTCAGCGTCCTTTTCTTTTCATTCAGATTAAAAACCCGTTAACAATACAATTGCCACCTGGTTCATGATCATTTCAATCACAATCAAGGCCAGAATTGCCAGGATTGGAGACAGGTCAATCATGCCCATATTCGGCATAATCCGGCGGAAAGGTGCCAGCAATGGCTCGGCAAGTTCCTGAACTACTTCAATATAAGGTGAACGGGATTGGGTAAACATCACCACCCAGCTTAAAATAATGGTAGCGAAAATCAAGTAACGACAGAAACGGATCAAATCCTGCATCATGGTGACAAAAGTCAGAATGAGCAAATGCACAGGACCATTCGGCATGCCACCAGACAGATACATCATGCCGAAAATTTTCAGCAAATACAGCACCACCAAAAGTGCCAGTGCCGCAGTATTAACCCGCCCTTTGCCCATCGTAGGGAAAATACGCCCGAATACATCTACAATTTTGGTCGCTTTGACGGTAGACAGAACGACGGGATTGTAAGGACTTACCGCAGCCAATTGCATTAAAAAGCGGAAGAATACGAGCAAAATCGCGACGTTAATGATAATGCCAAAAATTAGCGCAGAATTTGCACCCATACTTGAACTTTCCTAAAAATTAAACTGAAGATTTGCTGCTTTCACTGAGCTCTTGAGCTAGTTCCTGACTGCGTTTTTGCGCAGCAGCAAGTGCTGCCTGAATATTCTGAGAAATTTGCGCGCGGTCGAACACCTCTAGTGCTGCCTGAGTCGTTCCATTTGGAGAGGTAACGTTTTTACGTAGCTCAGCCGGTGTATTTGAACTGGTGATGGCCATTTGTGCCGCCCCCAAAGCCGTTTGCAAAGTGAGTGCTGTCGCTACTTTTTCATCCAGACCTAAATTTTTACCCGCACGAATCATACTTTCCATCATATAGAAAAAGTAAGCTGGACCCGAACCCGAGACGGCAGTGACTGCATCAATTTGTGCTTCTGAGTCGACCCAAATGGTCAGTCCGGTCGATGCCAGAACCTGACTGGATAGTTCACGATCACTCGTTTCCACAGATGCATTGGCATATAAACCATGTGCCCCAGTCTGTACCAGTGCTGGCGTGTTCGGCATGACCCGTACAATACGCTCAGTCCCTAATAATGCTGACAATGTGGCAATTTCTGCACCAGCAACAATGGAAATAATCAGCTTATTATTAACCAGACCTTTTAAGGGTTGCAGCACTTGAGCCAAAACCTGAGGTTTTACCGCCAATACGACGATATCTGCATCCTGAATTGCAGCACTATTCTCCCCGGTCACATTAATTTCTTTTTCCGCCAATAAAGCACGGACTTTTTCGATCGGATCAGAAACTGTAATACGTGTTGCTGGCAAACCACGTGAAATCAGACCGCCAATTAAGGCTTGGGCCATATTACCGCCACCAATAAAACAGATATTACAATTTAAAGCTGCACTCATGTTCAATGCTCATCGTTGAGTTCTAAAGTTGAAAAAACCGAAATCGGCAGCCATCCGCCTGCTTCACAATATGCAGATTGGGCCAACCAAAATCCTTTAGGGGTAAACACGCCTAGCATAACATTATCTGTGCTTAATATTTGAATAGTATGCCGAGCCCAGGGAAATATTTGCGCTTCCTGAATGGCTTTTTTCAGCGGCCAGGTACCGACACGGCCATATAAATGAATTTTTTCGCCACCCTGCCGCTGCTGCAAATGCAAAGTTTGCTGCAACAATGCAGGAGATAAACCGAGCTGTGCAGGCGCGATGATAAATTTCCCTGACAAAACCTGTACGCTGTCTTTTAAAGCAAATTTTATAGTTTTCGGGCTAGTTTGAACTTGTTGCTGATCAGCTAAATAAGTCTCTGCGGTCAGACGATATAATTGCTGCTGATAGCGTACATAGTAAAAGCCTTGCCAATGCAATGCCGCCTGAGCATCTTGTTTGGCATAAATCACTTCGCGTTGCAAACGCTCCACCATATCTAAGGATGGACGATACTGTTCTTTACCTTTCATCCAGGCAGAGAGTAATTGACGTTGTCGTGATTTTGAAAGCTGTAGAAATTTACCAAGGTCGAGCTGCGTTTCAGTTCCACAAGATGCTAAATCCTGTTGCAGCACTTCTTGTAAAATGTCTTGAGCATCCTGCATTAACTCACTGGTTCGCACCAAGGCAGCTTGCATTTTAGGGTAACGTTGGCTTAATAGCGGCCACAGGGTCTGGCGTGCCCAGGCCCGGTCATAATGGGTATCAGCATTGGTCGGATCTTCAATATTCTGAACATTCAGGTCTGATGCCCATTGGCAAATCTGCTCACGGGAAATATCCAGCAACGGCCGCCAAATCGTGAAATTTTCACGTATATCCAGCTGTTTCATTGCAGCCAAACCATCCACGCCTGTGCCAGACAATAAACGCAACATCAGGGTTTCCGCCTGATCCTGCTGATGATGCGCTAACACCAAAATTTCATCCGCTTGCAAATGTTGCAGATAGGCCTGATAACGTGAATTGCGCGCTTGCTGTTCCAGATTGCCACTGGCGACATTGACGGGCTGGATGATGCAGGGAATATTCAGTTGCTGACATTGATGTGCAACGAACTTGCCCCAATCTGCGCTGAGTGCTTGTAACTGATGATCGATATAAATCGCCCGAACTTTTTCCGGGCATAAAAAAAACATCAGATGCAGCAACAGCATAGAATCTACGCCGCCACTGCATCCGATGAGAAATTTTGTCTCTGCAGGAAAATCCTGCAGCTGTTTTAAGAAACCAGACCTAAATTGTCGCTGCCAAACTTCATCAAACGTTGGTAACGTGCTTCGCATCGTGCTTGCGCTTCCATTGGTTGCAGTTCATTCAAAGCTTCTTTCAGCACTGCTTTCAAGCTGTTCATGACCTGATCCGAGTTTAAATGAGCACCCTCACCTTCATCCACCACATATTCTACAATACCCATTTTCTGCAATTTTTCTGCAGTCAGAGCCAAGGCTTCACTGGCCTGTTCAGCTTTTTCAGCAGTTTTCCAAAGAATTGAGGCACAGCCTTCCGGTGAAATGACCGAATAAATACTGTGAGAGAGCATCACCACACGGTCTGCTACCCCAATACCCAGCGCACCACCTGAACCGCCTTCACCCAGTACAGTTGCAATTACCGGTACTTTCAAATTGGAAAGCTGAGCCAGACTGGTGGCAATTGCTTCAGCCTGACCACGTTCTTCTGCACCGACACCCGGATAAGCACCCATGGTGTCAATAAAGGTAAAGACTGGAAGATTGAAACGCTCGGCCATATCTAGCAGACGCTGTGCCTTACGATAACCTTCCGGGTTACTCATGCCAAAATTATGCTGTAATTTTTCACGGGTACTACGACCACGATGCTGACCAACGATCATCACCGGTTGACCATCAAAACGAGCCAAGCCACCAATCATCGCGCCATCATCACCATATAGGCGGTCACCATGTAAAGCATCAAATTCAGTGAATATTTCACCCACATAGTCCAGGAATTGTGGACGTTCTGGATGACGTGCAATCTGCACTGTCGCCCATGCTTTTGATGGAGTTGCTTTATTTTTCATAGGTTAACCGTTTTCATCCCTATAAAGGTATTAATTAACAAACTGTTCGGATTGAATCGAGAGTTCAATCTCCCAATTTTTAAATTGCTGCTGTTCATCGTGCAGTTCAGCGACCAGCAATGGCCATTGCTTGGCATCACCAGACACGCTGAGTTGCCATTGTTGCGCATTTTCAACCTTGAGTTCAATGGCAGGAAGCATCTCATCGCTACGACTGTGATTGACCAAAACCGACAGACGAAGCAGCAAACATAAGCATAAAAGTTTAGATCCACCGACTTTCATCACATCATGCTTGGCATCAGCGCGCAATTTACGCCGATGGTGCGCGACCAAATGTGACAAATGATTTTGATCAACTTGCGAGAAACCGGCAATATCCGAGTGTTGTAATAAATACGCGCCATGACGATGATAGCCACTGTGACTTATGGCCAAACCAATCTCATGCAGATAGGCAGCACGACGTAACAGGTCACTATCTTCAACACTTAAACCGAGTTCACTGGCCACGTCATTAAACAGTTTCTGTGCGGTCTGAACCACACGCTCAGCCTGCTTAGCATCGGCATTATATCGACCAATCAAGGCATGTACGGAACGATCACGGATATCTTCATGCTTGAAACGGCCAAGCAAGTCATACATCACGCCTTCACGTAGCGCACCATCGGAATAGACCAAATGATCAATTCCCAATACATCAAAAACGGCATAGAGAATGGCAATACCAGCAGGTAAGACGGCACGACGATCATCTTTCAGACCTTCGAATTCCATGTCCGAGACATATTTATATTTCAGCAGTTTATCTTTGAGCTTTTCCAGGCCTTCACGCGTCAACTGTTCGCGATCATTGCTCCAGCCCATATTGACGCAAATCTGGCGGCAGGCTTTAATGGTGCCACTCGAGCCAACGACAGCATCCCAACCGGCTTCTTTATAAGTATTGGCAATTCCCGAAATTTCTTTACGTGCCGCAGTAACTGCTTTATCAAAGGCTTTGGCACTGATTTCGCCATCCTGAAAATAGGCCTTGGTAAACGCTACACAGCCCATTTGTACCGATTCGGTATGAATCGGCTCGAATTCTTCACCGATAATCAGCTCAGTTGAACCGCCACCGATATCAACTACCAGACGACGACCGCTGTTGGCCATGGTATGCGATACACCCAAATAAATCAGACGGGCTTCTTCACGACCGGCGATAATTTCGATCGGTTTCGGTAAAATTTCTGCAGCTTTCTGGATAAATTCATGGCCGTTTTTGGCTTGACGCAAAGCATTTGTCGCCACGATCCGCAAGCGGTTTGGCTGAACTGCGCCTAAACGTCCGACAAAACGGGCCAGACAGGCCAAACCGCGTTGCTGGGCGGCTTCGGTTAAATTCTTATTTTCGTCTAGTCCTGCGGCAAGCTGAACTTTTTCTGACATTGATGCCACTTTCTTCACTTCGCCATGGTCTACACGGGCGATGGCCAAATGAAAGCTGTTTGATCCCATATCGATGGCGGCAAGTAATTCTTCATCAATCAAAAAGTCAGACATTCCAGAAATAAACCTTTAACGAATTGTGCTTAGAGTAATTCACATGCATGCAATTTAAAAGCCATTTGTAGCGACAATTTAATGCCTCATTCTTTTTTGTATCGGGAATAATAGTGAGACACGATCATCACTATCGTGATCATCCATTAGACAAAATAACATTAAGCATTGAAAATTTACAGATTCCCCTACATTGTTAAAGATGGCTATGTAATACTAATAATTAGTTATCTTTAAAATATTAATCTGGAGCACATTCCATGTCTGGCAACATCATAAACACTACTGACGCAAACTTCGAAGCAGACGTTCTTCAATCAGACGTTCCTGTACTGGTGGACTTTTGGGCAGGCTGGTGTGCACCATGTAAAGCAATTGCACCCGTACTTGAAGTGCTTGCTGATGAATACCAAGGTAAAGTTAAAATCGTGAAAGTTGACGTAACTTCTTGCGAACAAACTGCTGTGAATTTCAACATCCGTAACATCCCGGCTTTGTTGATGTTCAAAAATGGTGAAGTTGTTGCGACTCAAGTCGGTGCTGCACCAAAATCTAAACTGACAGCATTTATTGATGACAATATCTAAGCACAGCATTTTTAGTAAAAAATACGCGACTCATTCTCGCGTATTTTTTTCGGCTATAAATTGACAAACCTAGCATTTTCTCTTATATTCGCTACTCAAGAGATAAAGGATCCTAAATCCTGTCAATTTCTTACAAGACACATTACATAAGATGCCGCTCGGCAATAGAAATTGTTTTCCACATTTTCCTTTGAAACACTCAAACAGATCTCTGAATTGTTCTTTTGCAAATTCAATTGCTTTCGTTTGAATGCTGGTATGCGGCCGAATGTTACTCCCTTTCTAACCTGTACCTCAGAACTTTGATTCTATCTGACCACCTATGAATTTAACCGAACTCAAGAAAAAACCGATTGGCGAACTCATCAAGATTGCCGAGTTTATGGGCCTCGAAGGTATGGCTCGTAACCGTAAGCAAGACATTATTTTTGCCATCTTAAAACGTCATGCAATGAATGGCGAAGAGATTTTTGGTGATGGCGTTCTAGAAATTTTGTCAGATGGTTTTGGCTTTTTACGCTCAGCCGCAGGTTCTTATTTAGCAGGTCCTGACGATATCTATGTCAGCCCTTCTCAAATTCGTCGTTTTAACCTCCGTACTGGCGACACCATTACTGGCACCATTCGCCCGCCGAAAGAAGGCGAACGTTATTTTGCTTTACTTAAAGTCAATCAGATTAACTACGACACACCTGAAAATTCACGTAACAAGATTCTGTTTGAAAACTTGACCCCATTATTCCCGACCGAACAGTTGGTGATGGAGTTAGGCAATGGTACCACTGAAGATTTAACCACCCGTGTGATCGACCTAGTGGCCCCGATTGGTAAAGGCCAGCGTTCAATTATTGTGGCTCCGCCGAAAGCGGGTAAAACCATGCTGCTGCAAAGCATTGCACAGTCCATCGTTCGCAATAATCCTGAAGTTATTCTGATCGTTCTCCTGATTGATGAACGTCCAGAAGAAGTGACCGAGATGGAACGTACGGTTCGCGGTGAAGTCGTGGCTTCTACCTTTGATGAATCTCCTGCACGTCACGTTCAAGTTGCTGAAATGGTGATTGAAAAAGCAAAACGTCTGGTTGAGCACAAGAAAGATGTGGTGATTCTGCTTGACTCGATTACCCGTCTGGCACGTGCCTATAACACCGTGATCCCTTCATCAGGCAAAGTACTGACTGGTGGTGTGGATGCGCATGCCCTAGAACGTCCTAAACGTTTCTTTGGTGCTGCACGTAATATCGAAGAAGGTGGTTCACTAACCATCATTTCTACTGCCCTGATTGAAACCGGTAGTAAAATGGATGAAGTGATTTACGAAGAATTCAAAGGTACAGGTAACCAGGAAATTACCCTTGATCGTCGCATTGCAGAAAAGCGCGTATTCCCTGCGATGAACATCAAGAAATCTGGTACTCGCCGTGAAGAACGCCTGATGTCAGAAGACAATCTGCGTAAAGTCTGGATTCTGCGCAAGCTGTTGCATACTCAAGATGAGTTGGCGGCAATGGAATTCTTACTGGATCGCATGAAAGAAACCAAGACCAACGATGATTTCTTTGATCAGATGAAACGCAAAGCTTCAAATTAAAATTTCAAATGAAAGGTCACCTAAGCGGTGGCCTTTTTTAGGTTGACATAAATTACAGAATGAAACAATCAAGCCTGATTTATGTAAACTTATTTTTAAGTTTTTGATTAATAAAATATTCAGATTAAAAATTGTATAACTTTTAAGTGTTTAAAAAGCCTTTCTCCAATCTAAATGTTTCATTCCATTGTTATTTTCTGTTAAAAACTTCTTATTTTTTATCGTTTTTCCGTACTTTTTTGATCATTGCCAGTAGCAATTAAAAATGCGCAGTGATAGCATATTTGCAGACCAGTTAGACTGCTCCTGCGTTGTTAGTCCCTAACACAATTAGGAACAATAAAAGCACTTAACAGACTAACTTTGGTTTTTTTTAGTCTCAATTTTTAGAGAGTGATGCCATGTTATTCAAAAAAATCGCTATTGCTGCTGCAGTTGCTACTACTTTAGCTTTCGTTGGTTGTGCTAAAAAAGCTGACGACGCTGCTGCTGACGCTAACCAAGCTGCTTCTGAAGCTGTAGAAGCTGCTTCTGAAGCTGAAGCTGCTGCTGACGCTGCTGCTGTAGAAGCTACTGACGTTGAAGCTTCTTCTGAAGTTGCTGCTGAAGTTGACGCTGCATCTGAAGCTGAAGCTGCTGCTGCAGTTGCTACTGAAGCTGCTGCTGACGCTACTGCTGCTTCTGAAGCTGCTGCTCAATAATCTTTTAGATTATTCAGTACAAAAAAAGAGAGCCTTTGGCTCTCTTTTTTTATTTTAAAAACTGAAATTTAAAAATATTAGATTTCAGCTTTTAAAAAAGCAGATCAGTTGATCTGCTCATTTCCCACACGTTGACGGAACTTCTGTCCCGCACGGAAGGTTACTACACGGCGTGCAGAAATCGGAATCTCTTCACCCGTTTTCGGGTTACGGCCTGGACGTTGACGCTTGTCACGCAACTCAAAATTACCAAAACCCGAAAGTTTTACTTGCTCGCCTGAGATGAGCGCCTGGCTAATCTCATCGAAGAACAACTCAACCATTTGTTTTGCTTCACGACGGTTTAAACTCGTGAGCTCACTTAAATGATCAGCCATTTCTGCTTTAGTTAGTGCTGTCATGAAGCCCTCAATGTCGCTTGGTAAGTGTTTTCTAACACTTGAAGGATATTATCCATACCTGATTTAATTTCAGCATCTTCCAGTGTACGGCTTGGATGCTGCCAGAGAAGTGCAAATGCCAGTGAGCGTTTCCCTTCTTCTACTCCTTGTCCAGTGTACACATCGAACAACCAAGTTGAGTCTAAAAGCTCTCCGCCTGTTTTTTCGATAAGTCCCTGAATTTCGCTAACATTAATCTTATCACTAATTAAAAGCGCAATATCACGTCGAACCGATGGAAAACGTGATAATTCTGTAAAATTAGATACATAAGTTTGCAAAACAGCCGCTTGATCCAATTCTGCTACCCATGTGGTTGCCAGATCAAGTTCGTCTTCAAGTGAGGGATGTAAACGCCCCAAGTAACCAATTGATTGACCATTCACGAGAATTTCTGCGGATTGCCCTGGGTGCAACCAGCTACGCTCTGAACGCACATATTCTACTTTGACACGACCAGCAGCCAGAATTTCTTCTACATCACCCTTAAAGTCAAAGAAGTCCATTGGCTGTGCCTTACCATGCCAAGACTCAGCATGACGTGAACCAGTCGCAATCAATGCAAAAGTTGGAATCTGTTTTAAATCATGGATGCTGCTGGCTTCTTGATAGTCGAAACGCAGACCGAGCTCAAAGAAACGTACACGGCTTTGCTGGCGGTTGACATTGTACTGAACACAAGGAATCAGGCTAGACAGCAAGGTTGAACGCATCACAGCCAAATCACTTGAAATTGGATTAGCTAATGCTAATGGATTCACACTGGAATTAAGTTGCTTTTCAAGTTTTAGGTCTGAGAAGCTAAAGCTGATCGCTTCTTGGTAACCTAAAGTTACGGCAGTTTGACGGAGTTGGCCCAACTCAAATTGATCTTGGTATTTCGCCAATTTCACATCAATCACAGGCAGACTGATTTGAATATTGTCATAACCGTGAATACGTGCCACTTCTTCAATCAAATCTTGGTAAATCACCATATCATAACGATGTGATGGCGGTACCACTGACCACTCGCCTTCTGCTTTTACTGTAACTTCACAACCTAAACGGCTTAAAGCATCAGTAATGAACGCTGAGTCAACACTATAGCCTAGCAGTTGATCGACTTGTGCTTGATTCAACTCAATTGCGTCGCGTGTTGGCAATAACGCTGCATTTTCGGCAACTGTAATTGGTCCAAACTCACCGCCCGCAAGTTCCGCAATCAATTGTGATGCGCGGTGCATAGCGATCAATGGCAATTCAAAATCGACACCACGTTCATAACGCTGAGAAGCATCAGTATGCATGCCAAAGCTACGTGCACGACCGGCAATATGCAATGGCGCGAAGAATGCTGATTCCAGGAAAATTTCAGTGGTTGCATCGCTGACTGCTGAAGACAAGCCACCCATAATACCAGCAATGGCCAATGCTTTTTCATCATCTGCAATCACCATCACTTTTTCGTTGAGTTCAACTTCTTGTTCATTGAGCAAAACTAACTTTTCAGCTTCCGTCGCTTGACGTACATGTACCGCACCTTGAACTTTACCGCCATCAAATGCGTGTAGCGGTTGACCAAGCTCGATTAATACATAGTTGGTAATATCGACCAGAATGCTGTGCTGACGAATACCTGAACGTGCCAATGCACGCTCCATCCATACAGGAGTCACAGCCTTGGTATTGACGTTCTTGATGACACGACCCAAATAGCGTGGGCAGCCTTCAGTCGATACAACGACTTTCTTTTCTTCGCTAATAGTCGCAGCTACTTCTTTAATTTCAGGGGCAATTACTGGCAATTGGTTAATCACACCAATTTCACGTGCGATCCCGCGAATACTGAAGCAGTCCCCACGGTTCGGTGTAATGCTGATGTCAATCACGTTGTCATCAAGGTCTAGATATTCACGAATGTTCATACCTACTGGTGCATCTGCAGGCAGCTCTAAAAGACCGTCAATTTTATCTTCCAGATCGATTTCTGAAGCGCCGCACAACATGCCTTGTGACTCGATACCACGAAGCTTGCCTTTCTTGATTTTGAAATCGCCTGGAAGTACTGCACCAATAGTCGCAACTGGCGCTTTCATGCCGGCACGTACATTTGGCGCACCACATACAATTTGCAATGGTCCACCAGAACCGATATTGACAGTGGTTACACGTAAACGGTCAGCATCTGGATGTTGTTCTACTGTCAGGACTTCCCCCACCACTACACCAGTAAATGCTTTTGCTGCAGGTGCAAGCTCATCAACTTCAAGACCTAACATGGTCAATTGATCAGAAAGTTTATCGCTATCGATGGCTGGGTTGACCCATGTGCGTAGCCAATTTTCGCTAATTTTCATTGATATAAAACCTGTAATTCAAATCTCTAGAATCCCCCTCTGCCCCCCATTTTCCAAAGGGGGAGAACTCCATCTATTTCGCGGAGTCCCTCTCCTTTTTAAAAGGAGAGGTTAGGAGAGGATTATTAAAAAGTTTTAAGCAAACTGGCGTAAGAAACGCACATCGTTTTGGAAGAACATACGTAAGTCATTCACGCCATAACGAAGCATTGCAAAACGTTCAACACCCAGACCAAAAGCAAAGCCTTTGTATTTTTCAGGATCAATGCCTGCAGCTTGCAGCACATTCGGATGCACCATACCGCAGCCCAATACTTCCAACCAGCGACCGCGTTCATCCATAATATCCACTTCCGCACTCGGCTCGGTGAACGGGAAATAAGATGGACGGAAACGTACTTTCAAATCTTTTTCGAAGAATTCGTTCAGCAGGTTAATCAACAAACCTTTCAGTTCCGCGAAGCTGGTATTTTCAGCCACGTATAAACCTTCGATCTGATGGAACATCGGCGAGTGGGTTTGATCCGAATCACAACGATAAACACGGCCCGGGCACACGATCTGGATTGGTGGCTGCTGTGTTTCCATGGTACGAATCTGCACACCAGACGTATGCGTACGCAACAAATGGTTCACATCGAAATAGAAAGTATCGTGCATGGCACGCGCCGGGTGATGACCCGGAATGTTCAGTGCTTCAAAGTTGTGATAATCATCTTCAACTTCAGGACCTGTTGCAACCGTAAAACCTGCCTTGGTAAAGAACTGGCAAATACGCTCTTGCACCTGGGTCACTGGATGGATACTGCCCACCTGTTGGCCACGGCCTGGTAAAGTAATATCAATGGTTTCGCTTGCCAGTTTTTGTTCTAAGGCAGCTTTATGCAGTTCTGCCTGACGTGATGTCAATGCAGCGGTAATGGTTTCACGTACAGCATGGATTTGTGCGCCGAAGACTTTACGTTCTTCAGGATCCATTTTACCAAGCGACTTAGATTGTTCCGCGAGCTGGCTTTTTTTCCCCGTAAATTGCACTCGTACTTGATCAAGTGCAGCAAGGTCTTGAGCTGCTGCAATCGCAGCGAGCGCTTCAGTGGTCAGGGCTTCCAGTGACATAGTAACTCTCAAAGCAACAGGTTAAAAAATATTTTAAAAACCCCACATTCTAACAGTTTTTAGACACTTTGATGAAGATGCGTTTTAAGGAAAATTAGATTGGCATGATTAAATATAAAAAGTATAAGATAAACACAATATCAATCAGATCAAATCACTATGGCACTCGATCAAATTTGGAAACAGCAACTGACCCTGGTCACTTACGGCAATGAGTATTTGACTCAGGACCTGAGTTTCAATCGTTGGATTCAACATTCCATTTTTAATCAGCATCAGTTTGCCTTTCGGGATCTGATGTCACAACATCTGTTGGCTCAGCATTTTCAGATCTGGCTGGAAGGTCTGAAAAAACAAGGCGTGCGTCGCCTCAGCTTGCATCGCTCTGATTTACTGGTTGATGAAAAAAATCCGAATGCCAATGTCGAGCTACTGCCACTGGCACATTTTATTGTCAGTCATGGTGCCAAAGCCAAAACCGCCTGGATCATTGGCAAAGAACTCCCTGAATGGTACAGCGCAGACAATGATTACGAAGCGCCTAAATCACAGCAATCTCCTTTACGCCATGAAACATTCTGGTGTTATGAGCTGAATCCTAAACTGGCCAAGCGCATTGATGTCGATCTGGAAGCCCCAAACTGGGATGATATTCAGGCCTATACCGATCATGAACTATTTGAAAGTAGCCTTGCCCAAGATTTTACCGAACCTGCATACACAAATTTGCCTTATTACGGCACCATGCCTGCCATTCAGGCCGATAACGAAAGTCATTTGGCCTTAATTCCCACTGACTATTCAGCGGATTATGCTCACCAGACTTTGTACCGCCTAGATGCCTTAAATGACTTTATTCAAACGAAAATCCAGCATCCCTATCGTGCAGATGGCGAAGTACTCAGCCCGGAGCAACAACTTAACCTGCGACATTTTTCGCAAAAAATTGATGATTTAAGTGCTAAATTCATCAGCAAAGTCGCCAACCACTATAAAACTGCACAGCTAACACCTAAAGTTGCGCCTGATCCATTTGTCGGTATGAGTACCGAAGACCGCTCACCAAAAATTTCTAAAGCAGAAAAACCTCAGGACCCAGGCAAATCCAGTTCATCTGCAAATGTGCTGACCTTAATTGTGATCACTGTGATTATCTGTTTGATTGGCTACTATTTCGGCCTTTAACATTTTGCCAGAAAAGCTTGAACATCACGGGCAGAATTCAATGGCGATATTGATACTTAGGAGCAGACATCAGTTTGAAATAATGCTGACGATTTTTGCTATGGGTTTTCATCATCCATCAGATGATGGAATCACGACCAAGCATCTGCCTGAAAATTTTAGCATTGTCGGAATAAGCCAAAGCTGTTGTTTACTGATCGCCCGATGGATAGCGCCCTTTTGATTGATCGGTAAAGATTGAGAGGAAAAGATAAATCAGCCGTACAGTGCAAAGGCTGATTTATTTTCTATCGTCTTTTCCCAGGTTTTAGATTTTTCTACGTTGAGCCAGCTTGACCAGAGTATTCAAAAATTAAATGTCCCACTGATAACATAAGTCTTTAAGATTCTCACCCAGATCGCTGGCATCTCCTTCACTGACAAAGTAGGCGCCAGTCTTTTCATAAAAATAACGACTGGAATTCAGGTTCAATACGCTGCATTGCATATGCTGATAGGATTTCTCTCGACTTAATCCCAAACCCAATTGAACCAACTTAGCCCCCACACCTTGTCCCTGAATCTGTTTCAGTAAATACAAAGCTCTCAATTCACTGATTGGCGCATCCACCGGAAAATTAAAAGCAGCAAAACCCAAAACTTGAGCATTTTCTTCATAGACAAATACCCGTCGATTTTCCTGTTCAAGCACAGAACGCCACAAAGCGGCTCTTTGTTCTACACACAATGCATCTAAAATTTCTTGTTTGATGATATTTTGATAGCTTTCACACCAGCTTTGTACATGCACTTGGGCAATCGGCAGTACATCCTGTTGAGTGGCAAGTCGAATCATTATTTTTAAGCCTTATTTTTAATTATACAGTTTAACAATGACTAAAAAATATAGGATTTACAATACTGATTTTTAAATAATATTTAGAATGACTACTTTTATTTAAGCATAAAAAAGACCGCTAAAAGCGGTCTTTTTCAAGTCATAAAGACTTATGCAGCCAATGCATCTTTAGCTTTAGAAGCTAAAGCAGCAAACGCAATTGCGTCATGCATAGCGATGTCAGCAAGTACGCGACGGTCGATAATCACTTGAGCTTTTTTCAAGCCAGCGATCATACGGCTGTACGACAAACCATTTTGACGAGCACCAGCGTTGATACGTGCAATCCACAAAGCGCGGAATTGACGTTTCTTTTGACGACGGTCACGGTAAGCATATTGACCAGCTTTGATTACCGCTTGGAACGCTACGCGGTAAACGCGTGAACGAGCACCATAGTAACCTTTAGCGCGAGCAAGAATTTTTTTGTGACGGCGATGAGCCTGTACACCACGTTTTACACGAGCCATTTATAATCTCCTTAGATGTACGGGCACATACGACGAACTGAAGCAACGTCACTTACGTGAACCATTACACAGCCGCGCAATTGACGAATACGCTTAGCAGATTTTTTGGTCAAAATGTGGCGTTTGAACGCTTGTTTACGCTTAAAACCGTTAGCAGTCGCTTTAAAGCGTTTAGCTGCACCACGGCGAGTTTTCATCTTAGGCATAACAACCTCTTTTGAACACCTGTTCGGCTCGTTTGCACCATTACAAAACGACCTGCAGGTAAGGGAGCGAGTATTCTAAAGCATCTTTGTTTAAAACAAAAGCATCTTCACCCAATAAGCGAATTTAAAGAATGATTTCGCTCTGAAATAATATCCAAGACTGAATCAAGAAAATAGCTTCAGGCTTAGAACAAGGCAAAGGCCGCATAGACAAACAGATAACGTCCAATTTTAGCGATGCTGACCATCAGCAGAAAACGGGCGAAGTTTTCTTTTAATAGTCCCGCAATCAGGGTAATCGGATCACCAATGATAGGCACCCAGCTCAGCAGTAAAGACCAGTAACCATATTTCTGATAGGTCGTTTGCGCCTTGAGCATCTTGTCTGCCGAAACCGGAAACCACTTTTTATTCTTATAATGTTCAATCTTGAGGCCCAAATACCAGTTCACACACGACCCCAGAATATTCCCCAGACTGGCCACCGCAATTAACAGCACTGCATGCTGCTTGTTCTGCACTAAAAGCCCCAGCAAAACAGCCTCAGACTGTAAAGGCAATAAGGTCGCTGCACCAAAGGCCGACAGAAATAGCAGCAACAGACTCATACAGCTATTAACGGCTCAAACCCAACTTTTTCTTGGCTTTGCTGTATTCCCAACTGGACCAAACGACTGCAGTCACCATCGCCATGATCCGCGCCCATTTATACTGCTCATTGAGCGGTGCAATTGCAGCACGTAAAATCTGCTGATCTTTGGTATTCAAGGCAGTAATCACCTGATCGATATGCACAATTTCAGCAACATACAGCACTAAACATGCAGCAATGCCGAAAAGAATGCTCCAGTAAATTCGAGGATTAGTTTCCACAATTCGAGTGAAGTTTAGGAAAAATGCTTTCATGCTCATATCCAATAAAAAACCACCTGAATCGGTGGTTTTAATAACTTTTGTACATCTTAACATAACAATCGCAGATTAACTGACCTGAATCGCTAATGCTTTTTGTACCGCAGGACGTGCCTGCATACGCTCAATATAACGGCTTACTTCCGGATAATCCGCTAAATCAATCCCTTGCCACTCATAACGAAGTAACCAGGGGAAAATCGCCATATCGGCAATTGAATATTCGCCAGTGACATAGTCCTGACCAACCAGCTGTTTATCCAGTACACCATATAAGCGCTTGGTCTCATTCACATAGCGTTCGGTCGCATAAGGAATCCGTTCTGGCGCAAAACGACTAAAATGATGGTTCTGTCCCAGCATCGGGCCTAGCCCACCCATTTGCCACATCAACCATTGTTCCACCTGAATCCGCTTAATCTCATCGGTCGGATAAAACATTCCGGTTTTACGTCCCAAATACTGCAAGATGGCACCCGATTCAAAGATTGAAATCGACCGATGATCTGGTCCATCCTGATCGACAATAGCTGGAATTTTATTGTTCGGTGAGATTGCCAGAAAGTCTGGCTGAAACTGGTCATTTTCCAGAATATTGACTGGAAGGATCTGATAAGATAGCCCCATTTCTTCTAATGCGATTGTAATCTTATGACCGTTGGGTGTACCCCAGTAATATAAATCAATCATTCGTACCTATACTCCATACACCTTTATTATGGTGTTCCAACAAAATAATGGATCTGGTCAAAAACAACAAGCAATGCTTAATAAAATAATTTTTAATTTAATTTCAGTAAATTAATATAATTTTCTTAAAAATTTCACTTAAATTTCTTGAAAATTTCTAGCCTGAACACATATTTATTTCTGCATAAGGATGGTTCATGCATCTTTTGCCCTGTCGATGATCATCATGACAGCGGTGTTTTCTTATTTTTAAAACTTTGCTGACCTCAGGAGGTTCTAATAATGAGTAATATCAATCTTCATCCATTATTCCGCCGCAGCATTGGCTTTGATCGCCTCAATGATTTCATTGATTATGCCATGCAAAGCGATGCGCCAAATTATCCACCGTATAATATCGAAAAGCATGGTGAGAATAATTACCGTATCGTGGTGGCAACTGCGGGTTTTCGTCAGGAAGAACTCGACATTCGTCTGGAAAATAAGTTGCTGACCATCTTGGGTAAGCCTGAAAACCAGAGCAATGACAGTATTGAATTCCTGCACAAAGGCATTGCGCGACGTGCATTCAAATTATCTTTACGTCTGGATGAATATATTGAAGTACAACAGGCAGACTATGAAAATGGTTTATTGATCATCGACTTGCAGCGCATTATTCCAGAAGAAAAATTGCCGCGTCAAATCCCGATTGGCAATAAACTGCTTATTGCAAATGATGAAAAATCAGTGGAATAAGCTCGATTAAGTACGCAAAGGAAGGTCCGCAAGGACCTTTCTTTTTGGCTACAGATTCCTTAAGCTCATTGAGGCAATACGCTTTCTGATCATAAAAATAAACCATGAATGTGCCAGAAAACATCCTGTTTCATCAAGCTAGCCCGATCATACGCGCTATGGGATATTTACTGTTTTGTTATCCGGTCGGAATATTCAGCATTTTTTATTTCAGCAGTGTGCGTAGCAATTCCAGTTTTTTCCAAGGACTATTATTTTTATGGCAGGAGTCTCCTGACTTTTATATTTATATTGGCGGCTTTCTTGGTCTTTCGCTGCTTATGCTGGGAACTAAACTGAAAATCACCTCACAAGCTATTTATTATACTTTGGCCGGTTTCCGCATCAGCCTGTGCTTAAAACGACATTTGGTACAGTATAGCTTTCTGAATCCACGCTATGCTTCTCTCAAAGCACATCTCAAAAGCTGGCTCTATAACATGCCAGCGCATGTGATTAGTCAACGTGATGGCACTTTGGATTTTAAATTGCATCAATCCGGTCTAATAAATCAAATTTGTCTTGGATTTTTCCGGATTCAGCTGTCGATGTTTTCCCGCCCGCAAGCTCAACAGATTATGCAGGCCATACAAAGTGCCTGGAACTTTAGAGCATAAAAAAAGCCCTGCATATGCAGGGCTTTTTTCGCTTAATGAGTGCTTACTTTTTCTTTTTAGGACCAAGTAGCATACCCATTTGACGCCCTTCCATTTTCGGCATCTGCTCAACAGTACCGAATTCAGCCACGTCAGCTTCAATTTTTTGCAATTGAGCTAGACCCAACTGTTGGTGCGCCATTTCACGACCACGGAAACGAAGCGTGATTTTCACCTTGTTACCTTCTTCAAGGAACTTGATGATTGCACGTAGTTTTACGTTGTAATCACCAACATCAGTACCCGGGCGTAGCTTGATTTCTTTCACCTGGACTTGATGTTGTTTTTTCTTCGCTTCTTTCTGCTTTTGCTTAAGATCAAACAAATGCTTGTTGAAGTCCATAATCTTACATACTGGTGGCTCAGCGTTTGCTACGATCTCAACAAGATCAAGTTCAACACTTTCTGCTGCGCGTAGGGCGTCAGCTAAGCTTACAATCCCTTTTTGCTCACCATTTTCGTCGACAAGACGGACTTCTTTCGCACGAATTTCATCATTCAAGGCAGGACGGTTTGATTTGTTACCGCCCTGTTGATTACGGTCAGGCTGTTTAATCGCTGTTACTCCACAATGTACCGGCCGCGTTCGGCTACGGCTGCTTTTACTAGGTCAACGAAAGCATCGATTGACATAGTACCCAAATTTGTTCCTGAGCGGGTACGCACGTTTACGGTACCTTCCTCTACTTCACGGTCCCCAAGTACCAGTAAGTAAGGAATACGCTCTAATGTACGTTCACGAATCTTAAAGCCGATTTTCTCATTTCTCAAGTCAGAAATTGCACGGATACCGTTTTCTTTAAGTTTTGCGACGACTGACTCACATGCCTCGGCTTGAGAATCGGTAATGTTCATCACACACGCTTGCATTGGTGCCAACCAAGGTGGCATGAAGCCTGCGTAGTGTTCGATCAGTATACCAATAAAACGCTCGAAACTGCCAAGAATTGCACGATGTAACATTACTGGCTGATCGCGGTCATTATCTTCAGTCACATAAGAAGCATCTAGACGTTCTGGCAAGTTAAAGTCACACTGAATGGTACCACACTGCCAGACACGACCTAAGCAGTCTTTCAGAGAGAATTCAATTTTCGGACCGTAGAATGCGCCTTCGCCTGGTTGAAGCTCCCACTCAAGACCCGCAGCATCTAAAGCATCTGCCAAAGATTTTTCTGCCATATCCCAAAGCTTGTCATCTCCGACACGTTTTTCAGGACGCGTCGACAATTTCATTTGTACTTCTTCGAAGCCAAAGTCTTTGTATACATCCAGTGTCAATTTGATAAAGTCTGCAACTTCAGGCCCAATCTGTTCTTTGGTACAGAAGATATGCGCATCATCTTGAGTAAAGCCACGTACACGCATAATACCGTGTAAAGAACCTGATGGCTCGTTACGGTGACATGAACCGAACTCTGCCAAACGAACAGGAAGATCACGGTATGACTTCAAACCTTGATTGAACACTTGTACGTGACAAGGACAGTTCATTGGCTTCACCGCATAGTTACGGTTTTCAGAATGCGTGGTGAACATGTTGTCTGCATAGTTGGCAGCATGACCCGATTTTTCCCACAGCGTGAAATCGACCACTTGTGGGGTACGGATTTCTTCGTAGCCATTGTCTTGCTGAACTTTACGCATGTACTGTTCAAGAACCTGGTAAATGGTCCAGCCGTTCGGATGCCAGAACACCATACCCGGTGCTTCTTCTTGCATATGGAACAAATCTAGCGCTTTACCGATTTTACGGTGATCGCGTTTTTCTGCTTCTTCAATACGTTTTACATAAGCAGCAAGCTGTTTTTTGTCTGCCCACGCTGTACCGTAAATACGTTGTAGCTGTTCGTTTTTCGCATCACCGCGCCAGTAAGCACCCGAGATTTTAGTCAGCTTGAACGATTTAAGGAATTTAGTGTTTGGTACGTGCGGACCACGGCACATATCCAAATAATCCTGATGGTAGTACAAGCCCATTTGCGTTTCTTCAGGCATGTCTGCAATCAAGCGCAATTTGTATTCTTCGCCACGCGCAGTGAATTCTGCAATGACTTCATCACGCGGTGTCATTTTTTTGATGACATCGTAGTCTTGATCGATGAGCTTTTTCATACGCTCTTCGATGGCTGCCATGTCGTCTAAGGTAAACGGACGTGGCATCCAGATGTCATAGTAGAAACCTTCTTCAATGACCGGACCAATGACCATCTTTGCTTCTGGGAACAGTTGCTTAACTGCATGACCGACCAAATGCGCGCAAGAATGGCGAATGATCTCGACACCGGCTTCGTCTTTAGGCGTGATAATTTGTAGTGTTGCATCTTCAGTGATGAGATCAGACGCATCAACCAAACGATCGTTGACACGACCAGCAACTGTATTTTTTGCAAGACCAGGACCAATGCTAAGTGCAACGTCCATCACAGATACGGCGTGATCAAACTGTTTTTGATCGCCATTGGGCAAAGTGATAATTGGCATAAGAAATCCTTAAGGAGTGATGCCCCGTACCATGGAGCATATCACCGCGAGATTATGATCGAGGCACAGCCTCAAAAGATAAAAACGGTGGATAAATAAAATCGATTCGAATTTTACACGGCTTGGCCGCATGATTAAACCTTTTCCCAATAAAAATAAGATTTACCGCCAAATCTGTGCCTGATCGTTAAAGGCTTAGGCTCATTTTTCATTTCAGAATGTAGTTATTCCCGGAACGTCTGCCACTGGAGAAACTTTCCCTCTACATAAACATACAGCTGGTCGAATTGCGGGATCAGCGCTTCACTTTGTGTCGGTCTTAAAAACACATAATCATCGACATGAATATCGCACTGCATGGGCACCTGAAGCATTTCCTGATTACTGCTGCGGCCATACAACACATACGGCCGGCTTTTTTCAGGATAAATATAATCCGCTCGCCAATAGCCGCCATAAATAAATACGGCTTTATATTGATGAGGAAGATAATTCAGCAGCTCCAGACCGGGAATCTGACTACAAGGCAACACTTTTAAAATGGGTGCGGCAATCCATAAAGCACAGCTTAAAGCGGACAAATTTTCCAGATCAAAATCACTCGGCTTAAGCAGCATCGAGCCAAAGGCCAGATCATTACAGACACTTTGCTGGCAATGCTGCATAAAGGTTGGACTTCCCCCACCGTTAAAACACAAACCTTCATGCCATAAATCCGGGAATTTTCGCTGAAGAATACTTTTGTATTGTTGATACATCTGCTGCGATTGCTGATAACTTTTGTCGGGACTTTTCAAAATTTTTGGCAGTTTGGCGACATGTGCATCATAGCCCGTTAGACCCGAAAGTTTGAGATAAGCCGCGTTGTGCTGAATCAGCTTCATTAAGGCTATAAATTGCTGCTGCGTTTGTACGCCGCCACGATGCAGCCCTACATCAATTTCAATATTGACATTCAGGCAGGTATTCAAGCTTTGCGCGAGTTGCAGATATTGTTTTAATCGTTCCACATCATCAATTAGCCATTGAATAATTACTTGATCATTGGCTTTATTTTGATCAGACAAAGTTTGATAAAAATGTTTGACTGCCTGAATCGGCATCGGTTTACCCAACAAGATATCGGCTTGCTGAAATGTCCCTATAATCTCCAGCAGATGCGGCAGATGAAAGACCATAAAGCGCTGGGTATTTAGTTTTTCACTGGCCAGTTTGAGTAGCTGAATGCTGGCTAAAGACTTCACTACCAGACGTGGTTTTAACTTCGCAGGCAATTTTGACTGTACATAGTCCAAATTACGTTGATAGGTTTTTAAATCTAAAATCAGTTGCGGTGTGCCAGTGCCCTGCCGTTTTAATTCCTGCGTCAGTTGCTGAAAATAATTTGATTGCATCGCCCTCTCCTCATTTCCCAGATAAAAACAATTCTTTTAAATATGGATTCAGCCATTTTTGCTGTGGATCCAATTGCTGACGTAGCACCATGAAATTATCCCATTTCGGGTAGAGTTCGCGCAGCGAGGCTGCGCTCATACTATGTAACTTGCCCCAATGCGGTCGTCCCTGATATTTCTGTAAAATCGGCTCGACCAGATCAAAGATCGCGTGGTAATCCTGTTTATAAAATTGATGAATCGAAATGGAGACCGAATCACGCTGATAAAAAGGACTTAGCCAGATCTCATCGCCTTTGACATAACGAAACTCGATCGGGAAAAACATCGGCACTTGGTGTTTGCATAAAACATGCAGAATCTCGTCCAGACACTGCAAGCCAAACTCAACCGGAACCTGATATTCCATTTCATTAAATCTGGTCTTACGCGGAGTTGGAAAAATTCTGGATGAACAGTCTACATAACGAGTCGGTTTGACAAATACGCCGAGCAGTTTTTGCAGATAGGGATTTGTCTTTGGGAAGAGTCGCGTCAATTCCGAACATAGAGTCAATAAAATATCTTCCGGAGGCCAGCTCTCTGTTCTCGGCTGAATGGTTGCATCCGTTTCATCCAGAGTTTTCAGCATCACTTGATCGGCATGTAAAAAAGCCCAAAATTCAATATACCGATGCTGATGTTTCCATTGATCAATATGGGTAAATATGTCTTTTAATGAACAGAGCCGAATCTGTTCTTTTAGTTTATATCGTGGCCGATTTTGCAGGGTGATTTGGGTCAATACACCCAAGCTGCCCAATGCCACCCGTCCAGCCTGAAATATCTCAGCATTCTGCTCACGATGACATTGCAACAGCTCTCCATCCGCGGTCAGTAATTCAAAGCCTTCCACGAAAGCAGAGATGCAAGGTAAATCGATGCCCGTGCCATGCGTTCCGGTAGAAATCGCTCCGGCCAGACTTTGCTGGTCTATATCGCCCTGATTGATTAAGGCCTGATTGATCGGTACCAGATCTTTCCCCAAATCATATAAACGCGTCCCGGCCCGCACGGTGCATTGGGTTTTCTCTTGATCAAAGGCAACGATACCTTTTAACAAATCGAGATTAAGCAACACCTCATCTGTTTTGGCCAATGGGCTAAATGAATGTCCTGCACCCACTGCACGAATGTGTGCATGGGTCTTCACTAAACTTTGTAATGTGTGCATGGGTCTTCACTAAACTTTGTAATTCACTGATCTGGCTGGGCTGAACAATCCGAGCGGCACTGAACTGGCTCCCCGACCAGTTTCGCCAGACGTCATTCGCCTGTTGTATTTTCATTATTCTTCCTGGGCTCATATTATTTTAATGGCTGAACTAGAGTAAAATACCTAAAAAATCAAACTTGGGAACCCATGCGTTCAAAACATTTAAGTAGGGTTAAATATTTTTATTAATATTCAAATACTTAAAATTTGTAAAATCGTACTCGACTAAAGCATAAATGCAAGATTTCTGAGAAATACATATCTTTTCAACAGGATATGAAAATAAATATAGAACGGAGTTTTACAATGGTTAGCGCATATGATGAATTACCGCGTACCCCCGCGAATTTTGTAGCCTTATCACCTTTACGCTATCTTGATCGTGCAGCTTATATCTATCCAAACCAGTACGCGATTATTCACGGTAAGCGTCGTATTACCTGGCGTGAGAAATACAATCGTTGTCGTCAGTTTGCCAACCAACTCCAAAAACTAGGTATCGGTAAAAATGATACCGTGTCTGTCCTGCTGCCTAACGTCCCTGCCATGATCGAAGCACATTTTGCTGTACCGATGGCAGGTGCAGTCCTGAATACTTTAAATACCCGTCTCGATGCCAAAACACTGGCTTTTATGCTGGAACACGCTGAAAGCAAAGTGCTCTTGGTCGATCCTGAATTTACCGCACTTGCGACTGAAGCACTCGCTCTAGTTTCACAAGACATTTATGTCATTGATGTGGCCGATGTAGAGTTTGAAGGTGAAGATCAACGTATTGGTCAAATTGAATATGAAGAATGGATTGCGCAAGGCGATGCAAACTTTGAATGGCATCTACCACAAGATGAATGGGATGCCATCAGCTTAAGCTATACCTCTGGAACCACAGGCAACCCGAAAGGCGTGGTCTATCATCATCGCGGTGCCTACATTAACGCAGCCAGTAATATTATTGCCTGTGGCATGACACCACGTGCCACCTATTTATGGACACTGCCGCTATTCCACTGTAATGGTTGGTGCTTTGCCTGGACCATGGCAGCCAACGGCGGAACCAACGTTTGCTTGCGTAAAGTCGATGCTGAACTGATCTTTAAACTGATTGCCGAACATAAAGTCGATTACTTCTGTGGGGCACCGATTGTCCTGTCGATGCTGATTAACACACCTGAAGAGAAAAAGACCAAAATTGATCACCGTGTCGAAGTGATGGTGGCGGGTGCCGCACCTCCAGCAGCAATCATTGAAGGCATGCGCAATATTGGCATTAACGTAACCCATGTCTACGGCCTGACAGAAACCTACGGTCCTTCTGCACTGTGCGCATCCCAAGCCGGCTGGAGTGATTTATCTATTCAGGAACAAGCACAGTTGCACTCCCGCCAAGGCGTACCTTATCCATTGCAAGATGGCATGAAAGTGCTTGATCCGGATACCATGCAGGAAGTGCCACATGATGGTCAGACCATGGGTGAAATCATGTTCCGTGGCAATATCGTGATGAAAGGTTATCTGAAAAATCCTGAGGCGACCGCTGAAGCCTTTGCCGGTGGCTGGTTCCATACAGGAGATCTGGCAGTTTGCCAACCGGATGGCTATGCCAAAATTACCGACCGTTCCAAAGATGTGATTATTTCCGGCGGAGAAAATATTTCTTCACTTGAAGTGGAGGAAGTGCTGTATCAGCATCCGGCGGTGCTGACTGCGGCGGTAGTCGCCAAGCCTGATCCACGCTGGCAGGAAGTTCCTTGTGCCTTTATCGAACTCAAAGAAGGAAAAAAAGCCACAGAAGAAGAAATTATGGAATTCTGCCGTGAGCATCTGGCCCGTTTTAAAGTGCCTAAGGATGTGGTGATTACCGAAATTCCAAAAACTTCGACCGGAAAATTGCAGAAATTTGTTTTACGTGAATGGGCCAAAGAGCGCGCGCAAGGTGAATTCTCTTAATTCCATACAAACGTGTTCTTTCAAAATCTACTCAATAAAAAATCGTGCTAAGAAAACTTAGCACGATTTTTTAACTTATCCTTTTGTGAGATTTAACCTCATCCAACCCTCTCCTATAAGGAGAGGACTTTAAGGAGCTTACATCTCTACCATTTCCACGCCATCAATACGGGCAACGGTCATCAAGTCCTTATCACCACGACCTGAAACCGTCGCAATAATAATTTGATCCTTGTCCATGGTCGGTGCAAGTTTAGTGACATAAGCCATAGCATGTGCGCTTTCTAACGCCGGAATAATGCCTTCAATCTTGGTCAAGTCGCGGAAACCTTGTAAAGCTTCCTGATCATTGATCGGTACGTATTTAACACGGGCCATATCTTTCAGGAAGCTATGTTCCGGACCCACACCCGGATAATCCAGACCTGCAGAAATTGAATGGGTTTCGATGATCTGGCCTTGCGCATCCGACATCAGGTAAGTCCGGTTACCATGCAGTACACCGACATGACCGGCATTTAGTGGCGCAGAATGTTTACCTGATTCGATCCCATGACCTGCTGCTTCAACGCCGTACATTTTCACGTCTTGGTCATTCAGGAATGGATAGAACAAGCCCATTGCATTGGATCCACCACCGACACACGCGACCAGTGCATCTGGCAGACGGCCTGCCTGTTCCAGAATCTGACGGCGTGCTTCACGACCGATGATCGACTGGAAATCACGAACCAACTGTGGATATGGGTGTGGACCTGCCACAGTACCAATCACATAATAGGTTGAATCAACATTGGTCACCCAATCACGCATGGCTTCATTCATGGCATCTTTTAAGGTTTTAGAGCCACTTTCTACCGGCACAACCGTCGCACCTAATAAACGCATACGGTAGACGTTCATCGCCTGACGTTTTACATCGTCTGCGCCCATAAATACTACGCATTCAAGACCTAAACGTGCTGCAATCGTTGCCGTTGCTACACCGTGCTGGCCTGCCCCTGTTTCGGCAATAATACGTTTCTTGCCGGAAAGCTTCGCCAGCAAAGCCTGACCGATTGTATTATTTACTTTGTGCGAACCGGTATGGTTCAGGTCTTCACGTTTCAGGTAAATCTGTGCGCCACCCAACTCTTTCGACCATCGTTCAGCATGATATAAAGGACTCGGACGACCGACGTAAAACGCCATGTCACGGTCAAATTCTGCCAAAAACTGCGCATCATCTTTCATACGGAAATAGAGCTTTTCCAAGTCTTCTAAAGCCGCCATGAGTGTTTCTGACACAAAACGTCCGCCATGAATACCGAAATGCCCGCGTTCATCCGGGAATTGGGTATAGTCAACTGCCTGACTGTTCTGGCTAGTACTTTGCTGATCCACGATGGACTCCTTGCATAAAGCGTTCTATGAGTTGTTGGTCTTTAATACCTTTTGCGGACTCGACACCGCCACTCACATCCACGGCATAAGCCTGTGTGGTGAGAATTGCCTGTTCGATATTGTCAGGATTTAAACCGCCTGCCAAGATCAAGGGAATATTGAGTTTGGGAAAGGTGTCCCAATCGAAGCTGTGCCCTGTGCCACCTTTCAGGTCAGGATGCCATGCGTCTAACAGTACTGCACTTGCGCCTGCATCTTGATAACGCTGAATTTCTGCGACTACATTCAGGTCAGGTTTTACCTGAATGGCTTTATACCAGCGGCGTCCGACCTGTTGGGCGATGGCCTGACATTGTTCAGGCGTTTCATCGCCATGAAATTGCAAAATATCCAGCGGTACTTTATTTAAAATCGCATGAATTTCATCTGCGTGACTATTCACAAATAAACCCACTGCCTGTACATAAGCCGGAACCGCCCGGATCAGGATTTCAGCCTGTTCTAAATTAACATGCCGCGGACTCGGTGGATAAAATACAAATCCTATCGCATCACAGCCAGCATTGGCTACGGCATGTACATCTTCGACTCGGGTGATTCCACAAATTTTGGCACGGGTTCGCATATTATGTTGGCTCTAGATCTACCAATGTATTGAACAATCTATAAGATTGGGGCAAATCATTGTAATGCAATTTTCCTGACTTGCGTAAAAGTTCATCCGGATTATTCTCGATGCAGATTGTTTATAAGGCATACAAACTTTATACTGCGCTCACTTTGCAGCAAGTCCAAGCCTTCAGGCTTTAGGGAAGCTGGTGTAAATCCAGCACTGCCCCCGCAACGGTAAAAAATGAAACGTCTATCAATTTAAACTCTTCGGTTTACACCACTGCATCTTGATGTGGGAAGGTGGATATACAGCAAAGTCGCTGCTTTGCACATTTAAGTCCGGAAACCTGCTTGTTGTGTTCTATAACTCAATCATTCACGGGGAAGTGAATGTAGGGAGCTTTAACATGTCACTTCATTGTCAACCTACTGCCTTGGTAGGTGCGATCGCACTTGCGTTGGGTACCACCTCATCTGTTTTTGCTAACGAGCAAAAAGTTGCGAAAGCATCTTTAGATACCATTGTGGTCACGGCAACTCGCTCTGCAGAAAACATTGAAAATGTACCAGCGCGTATTTCGATTATTGAACCTGTAATTCTTGAGCAATCACCTCTTAAAGCACTACCAGATTTACTCAAAACAGACCCAAGTATTAATGTCGTGCAATCGGGTGGTTATGGCCAGCAAACTTCTATTTTTTTACGCGGTACCAATTCCAATCAAGTTTTAGTACTACGTGATGGTGTTCGTTTAAATACAGCCACCACAGGTGCAGCGTCTATTCCTTTTTTAGACACCACTGATCTTAAACAGATTGAAGTATTAAAAGGCCCTGCGTCTGTGCTTTATGGTACAGACGCAATTGGTGGTGTAGTGCAGTTTGTAACAAAAACGCCTGAAAAAACGAGTGCCTTTGTAACAGGTGAAATTGGTGAGAATCAAACCTACAAATCAATTATTGGGGCTGACTTGGCAGAAAATGGGGTGTATGCGCAGATTCGCGGTCAAGTTTTAGAAACTGACGGCACACCTGTATTCAATATCAATGACAACCGTGACTACAGTTATGATCAAAAAGGCTATAGTGCAAAATTCGGTATTGAAAAAGAGCGTTATGCAACATCACTCGATTACAGTCAAAATTCAGGAAATGTCCAATACAGTAATTGGGGTGCATTTTCCAGCCAAGATTTTGAAAATAAAATTGTAAACTTAAAAGGTCGTATTAACCCAACACAAGCCACTGAAATTAATGCACGTCTATCTCAGTTTAAAGATGACTTAGATCAGGTCACATCAAGCAGCTTTGTACATAGCACCACGCAAGAAGCAGAAATCTATGGCAAATGGAATTTCACAGCAGCACAAAATGTTTTACTGGGCATTACCCAGCGTAATACCGATGCAAAAACCCAGGCTATTGATGAAGATATTAATTCAACAGGCTACTATATTCAGCATCAGTATCAGACAAATAGCTTAAGCACTCAGATGGGTGTGCGTGTCGAAGATAACGAAAAATTTGGCTCACATACCGTTGCACAAGGTGGTATCCGTTATCAACTGCTCCCTAATACCAGCATTTATACCAATATTGGTTCAGCATTTAAGGCACCGACTTTAAATGATATGTATGCTTTTGGCGGCAATGATCAACTGAAGCCTGAAGAAAGCATTTCGTATGAAATGGGGATAGATCAAAAACTTCCATTAAATATTTTAGTAGGTACTTCCGCTTTCTATACGGAAGTCGATAATTTAATTAATTCGGAATGTATTATTGATTGTGGAGAAGAGTGGCTTCCAACTACTGTTTACCAAAACCAAAACATTGATGAAGCCAAGATGACTGGCGGCGAATTGACGGCACAATGGGCAAAAGATCAGTTCTTTATTAATGCCGGTTACACTTATGTCAAAACTGAAGATACGAAACAGAATTCAGAGCTATTACGTCGCCCTCGTCAGTCATTCACTGTATCGACAGGTCTACAAAATGCCGATTACGGTTTAAGTGCTGCACTGGTAGCAAAATCGAAAGCGAAGGACTTTAGTCGTGATATTCCAGGTTATGCACGTGTTGACTTAAATGCATATTGGAATATTAATCCAACAGTTAAACTGTTTACTAACATTGAAAATGTCGGTGATGTGAAATACAAAACTGTGCATAGCGCTGGCGACCAGTACTATGTGAACGGTGGCCGTCTCGCTTCTGCAGGCATCACCTTTAAATACTAAGCTCTAAACAGCAAAAAACTTTAAAACAGCGCAGTTTATGGATAATGTTATGACCGACATTATCCTTTTTTATTATCTTCATTAAAAATTCAAGGAACACATATGGGCCACCGTTTAAGCAAAATCTACACGCGCACAGGCGATTCGGGTACCACAGGACTCGGTGATGGCTCACGTGTTGCCAAAGATGATTTACGTATTACCGCGCTGGGTGATGTCGATGAGCTGAATGCCGTAATTGGCGTATTACGCGCGCAGATTTCAGCAAGCACAATTGAAGATAAAGCTACTTGGGATAAATCTTTAAGCCTGATCCAGCACTGGTTATTCGATTTAGGCGGTGAAGTGTGTATTCCAGGTTTTAATCTGGTGCAACCGGTATCGATTGAGTTTCTGGAAAATGATATCGACCGCATGAATGAAGCTTTGCCGATGTTAAAAGACTTTATTTTGCCTACCGGAACGCTGGTGTGTAGCTTTGCCCATCAGGCCCGCGCTGTTTGCCGTCGTGCAGAACGCAGCGTCATGTCGGTACATCACCGTGACCAAAATATTCAGGCAGCGTCACTGCAACTACTTAATCGTTTATCGGACTGGTTATTTGTAGCATCACGTACCCTGCAACGTGCTGAGGGCGGTTCCGAAGTGCTGTGGCAAAAAAATATCAATGACAGCATCGAAAAGTAAAATTATGTTTCAAGTTGCTATCTAAAAATACACGTCAGATGTCTCTTGATTTTACAGAACATCTGACGAAAATAGAAAGTGTCACTCTTCTGTCACGTAGCCCTCGCAAAATGAACTTAACTTTCCCACTCATGAGCATCTTATGCGCATAATTGGTCATCGTGGTGCACGTGGCGAAGCCCCTGAAAATACCTTGGGCGGTTTTCAATATATTCAGGAGATTGGCATTCGCGCCGTTGAGTTTGATGTCCGTCAGCTCAAAGACAATGCCTTAATCATCATGCATGATGACGACTTTGTGCGTACCACCGGTTTGCAGAAGCATCTATACGAGTGTAACCGTCAAGATCTTACCCAATATAATCACGCAGTGGCCTGGTCAGAATGGAATAAAATCGAAGCGACCCCATTGCTCGATCAAACCTTAAATGTCATTCGAAATTTTGAGCATATTGAAGTCGAAATTAAAAGCGTAGCATCTGAAGAAGCAGCTGAAAAAATCGCGTTTGAAGTCGAAAAGCAGTTACAAGGCTATGAGCAGGCAGCCATTATTACCAGCTTTGATGCCAAAATTCTGGATGCATTTAAACAGCAAAACTCACGTTTAAAACGCGGTTTATTGATTGAAACCGATGTCAAACATCAAGCCATTGATCAGGCGCTGGAACTTGGATGCTGTCATATTGGCTGGATGGATGAACTGGCCAGTAAAGACCTGATTCAAGCCACGCAGGCTGCCGAGTTGAATATCAGTGTCTGGACGGTCAATGATGTCACCCGTGCCAAACAGCTGCGAGACTGGGGCATTCAGGGGCTGATTACCGATTATCCAAAATTGATGCTACAACAACTCTAAATAATCTCTCTTAGCCTTGATTGATCTAGGTATTTCTTGATCCAGTTCATTTCGAAAATGCAATAATGAAAGTGGGAATCTTCCTTAATCAGATTTTATTTGAAAGTGAAATTAAGTTGCCCAACCTCTATATTCTGCAAATTTCCTGATAGTATTGTAGAAATTATGAACAACTATTTTCCTCTGATTCATTCGGTTTCCATTTTCTGAAAGAGTGATAATCCTCAGTCACTTAGTCGGAAATCAGAACCCGTCTACGCTCGCAAAATGGTCACTTCTGCCCTACTTATTCTGTTACCGACAAGTACAATACAACCGTACAATAATGCTAGTGATGCCTTAGGGCACATGCTAATATGGACAAGATAGGCTGCTGTTAAAACCAACAGTAGTTTCTGCTTTTTGTTATACCTTCCGAGGTTCTAGGAGTGCTGTTGGAGATGAATGCTCCCTTACCCAAAGCCCCCATCAACTGGATTGCTGTGTTTGCATTGGTATTTTTACCGATCGTAGCCCTGATTGCGATTCCGTTGTATGCGTATCACCATGATTTTAGCGCTGCCGCTTGGATCAGTATGTTTGTTTTACTGGGCGTAAGCAGCCTCGGCATTACAGCGGGATACCATCGCCTGTGGGCACATCGTGCTTATGAAGCCACTTTACCATTAAAAATCATCTTGATGATTATGGGTACATTTGCTGTACAGAATAGTATTTTATTCTGGGCATCTGGTCACCGTACCCATCACCGTCATGTCGATGATGTTGATCAAGACCCGTACTCGATCAATAAAGGCTTCTGGTATGCACATATTGGCTGGATGTTACGTGATTATCCATCTGGTGCTGCCAACTATAAAAATGCGCCAGATCTGTTAAAAGACAAAGTGGTGATGTTTCAGGACAAATACTACGTTCCTTTAGTGATTGCCGTGCATGCTGCGATTTTACTGCCCATCGGCTGGGCTGTAGGTGATGTCTGGGGCGTATTACTGTTGGGTGGACTAATGCGTTTAATCCTGAGCCATCATGTGACCTTCTTTATTAACTCACTGTGCCACATGTGGGGAAATCGTCCTTATACTGACGAAAATACTGCACGTGACAACTTCGTACTCGCGGTTGCAACTTGGGGTGAGGGTTATCATAACTATCACCATATTTTCCAATACGATTACCGTAACGGCGTAAAATGGTGGCAGTACGATCCAACTAAATGGCTGATCTGGACCTGTTCTAAACTGGGTCTAGCTAAAAACTTGCGCCGTATTCCTAGCTTTAATATCAAAAAAGCGGAATTGGCGATGAAGTTTAAATATGCCGAACAAGATCTTGCGGTATATGGCCATGATGTTTCTGAAGATATCTCGGCGGTAAAAACCAAAATCGCACAGGAATATGATGCATTTACCCAAACTTTAAATGACTGGGCGAAGCTGAAAGAACAGGAAATTCAGGTCAAGAAAGCATCGATGGCTGAAAAAATCCATCAGATGGATGACAAGCTGAAAGTTGAATTCCAGCTGGTTGAGCAGCGTCTTTCTCATCATCGTCAAACCTTGAATCTACTGGTTCGTAATTTGAAAAAATCTGCAGTTTCTCAATAAAAGCTGTTGAACACTAAAGCCCCGATTGGGGCTTTTTTTATGTCCGAAAGATAACGTGAACTCTCGCTTATACAACAGTTTTATACAGCTATCTTTGTTATAGTAAATTTATTCCAATCCTGTACTGATGCCATGTATTTTAACTCTCGCTATCAAACACTGCCCGCCCGCCTCTATCACCATCAAGTTCCGCTGCCGTTAAAAGGTGCGAAAGCCGGACATTTTAATGCAGCTTTAGCAGAGCAACTGCAATGGTCGGATGAAGACAAGGCGCAATGGGTCAAGATTTGTAGTGGTCAGAAAGTTTTTACTGAATTTGAACCCTTGGCTATGGTCTATGCAGGTCATCAGTTTGGACAATGGGCAGGACAGTTGGGAGATGGTCGCGGGTTGTTGATTGCGCAAATTCTGGATAAAAATAATCAGACCATTGACCTGCATTTAAAAGGTGCTGGTGCAACCCCTTATTCACGCATGGGCGATGGTCGTGCAGTACTGCGTTCAGTCATTCGTGAGTATCTGGCAGGTCATGCCTTAAATGCTTTAGGTGTAGCATCCAGTAATGCAGTTGGTTTTACTTCATCAATCCAAAGTATTCAGCGTGAGAAGCTAGAGCCGGGCGCGATGATGTTGCGTACTTCAGACTGTCATATCCGTTTCGGCCATTTTGAATGGATCAATCAGTATCAGCCAGATCTACTAGCTGAATTTACCCAAAAATGTATCGAATGGCATTATTCGGAATGTCTGCAAGACGAACAGCCGATTCTGAGCTTTGCCACCAAAGTTATTCAGCGCACTGCGGTGATAATTGCCAAATGGCAACTGGTTGGTTTTGCACATGGCGTGATGAATACTGACAACCTGAATATTACCGGTTCAACTTTGGACTTTGGTCCTTATGGCTTTATGGAGCGCTTCCGTCCGAACTGGATCAATAACCACTCGGATTATCAAGGGCGTTATACCTATCAGCAGCAGCCAAGTATCGGACATTGGAATTTGTGGCAATGGTTAAACAATCTGGTCCCGCTCTGCCCTACAGATTATGACAAAGAACAATGGAAACAGGATTTAGCTGCATGTCTGGAGCATTATGAACCAACATTCTTGGAACATTATAAACATGGTTTAAACCAGAAAATGGGCTTGCCAAGTTTCCATAAAGACAGTTTTGACTGCGCTATGGCCTTTCTGCGAATTTTGCAAAGTGAGCAACTAGACTATACCCAGAGTTTTATCGGGTTGCAAAATAAAGACTATGAAGCCCTTAAAGATGATTGTCTGGACCGACGCCAGTTTGAAGCATTCCTGGCGCAATATGGATCTATCCGTGAACACCAGGATATAGAAGAATTGGATGCCGCCATGCAACTGGCCAATCCGCATTATATTCTGCGGAATCATATGGCACAGAAAGCCATTGAACTGGCAGAGCGGGATGATTTTTCTGAAGTAGACCGTCTGTTTAAATTACTCAGTCAGCCTTACCTGAAACAGCCCGATTTGGAACAGCCTGAAGATTTAGCGCCATTGCCAAGTGATGTGCCTGAAGTGATGGTGAGTTGTTCGTCTTAATAAATAGACTCAAAAAACATGCAAAAAATTGATCAAACTAAATTGACACATGAAATTATTGAAACAGCATATAAGCTGCTTACTCACAAACTCGCATTTGGAGGATTAATTACACATAACGAAAGTGCTTTCCAATTAGAATTAGGACATATTTTAAAAACACTTGGGCAGTTGTATGAGTTTAGGTTAAGCGACAAATTCCATTTAGAGTTTGAAACATTTTTACCTTTAAAAACAACGAGTATTAAGAGTCAATCTGAGCGAGCAAGAATTGATATTTTAATTCGTTATCAAGATGGTGATCATCAAACTTGTGCTGCTATAGAACTAAAATTCTTTAAGAAAAGTAACCATCGGGAACCTAACAACCGTTACGATGTCTTTAAAGATCTTTCAAATTTAGAACTTTACAAGAGAAATGGAATCGACATTGGTTATTTCATTCTCGCAACTGATCATGCCCACTATTTCAACCAAATAAAATATTCGGATGATACCCGTGATTTTGATTTCAGGCATAAAAGTACGTACAAAGAAGGAACGATATTAAGTTATAGAACTCCTAAGCCTTACGGAAACGATATTACACTCATGCAAGACTATGAGTTTTTATGGGACCAGATTAACGATTTATATTTTCTGAAAGTACAAGTTTAAATAAATGTGGATGGTTAATAATAGCATCCACATTTATTTTTTAATCAATCTTCAGGATATTCAAAACGGTAGCCCACACCATACACCGCCTGAATCCACTCATGACGGTTGCCGGTTTCAGCTGCATCGGAAATCTTGCGGCGCAAATTCTTGATATGACTGTCAATGACACGGTCTGCCACATCAAAACTGTCCGGATTAATATGATCCAGCAATTGCGCACGTGAATAGACCTGTCCGACATGTTCCAGGAATAACTCCAGTAAACGGAATTCGGTCGGCGTTAAATTCAAGGCTTTTTGTTGATACCAGATGCGCTGTTGTGATTTGTCCATACGGAATAAATCATTGCTTTCCGGTTCTGATTTACGATCCAGACGACGTAACACAGCCTGTACACGCGCGACCAGTTCTTTCGGACTAAATGGTTTACAGAGATAATCATCTGCACCCATATTCAGACCCAACACACGGTCAATTTCTTCAGTACGTGCAGTCACCATAATAATCGGTAAATCCGACTGTTCACGTACTTTACGGCAAATGGTCAGGCCGTCCATACGCGGCACCATCAAGTCCAGAATCATCAGACTCGGTTTACGTTGGGTAAAACTGTTATATGCTTCCTGCCCATCATGAAACATACTGACCTCAAAACCAGCAGCTTCCAGATAGTCTCGCACTAACTGTGCAAGTTCGATTTCATCTTCAACCAGCATGACATGTTTCATCAATCTATTCCCTTCATGGTTTCATTTGTTTAGGAAAGCTCAGCTTGCATCGTAAACCACCCAGTGGTGAATGTGCAAAGCTTAAGCTGCCGCCCAGCGCCTGCGTAATTTTACATGATAATGCCAAACCCAGTCCGGTTCCGCCAGTCGCTCGGGTACGCGAATCATCGACACGGTAGAAACGCTCGCCAATACGCGCCAGTTGTTCATCAGTCAGGCCAAATGGACTATCATCGATATATAAGGTCCATTCTTTATCATCTTGCGTGGTGTGAATATGCACCTGCCCGCCTGCTTCAGTATAGCGAATACTGTTACTGAGCAAGTTCGCCACAATCTGTTTAAAACGATCCAGATCCAGATTTAACTCAGTCCCTTCGCCATCTGCAGTAACCGTCAATTCAGCCTGCTCAAATTTCGGCTGGAAGTTAATGAGTTCCTGCTGTACCACCTCCCACGGATTCACCGTCGAGAAATAGAATTGCAATTGCTGGGCATCAACCTGTGCCAGCGCGGCCAGATCTTGAGTCAGTTTTTTCAGGCTGTTTACCTGAGCCAGCATAGACGCAAAATGTTCAGGGGTAGGTTTACGGATTCCGTCCTGCATCGCTTCAATCTGTGCCTGTAAGACTGCTAGTGGCGTTTTTAACTCATGTGAGGTATCTGCCACCCACTGATGGCGTGAGGTTTCATGCTGATCCAGAATCACCGCCAATGCATTTAATTCATTGGATAAATCACCTAGTTCATCATTCCGGTTTACTTTAACCTGATACTGATAATTCCCCTGAGTCAAGGCACGTGTACCATTGAGCAGACGTTGAATCGGCTTTTTGAAATAAGTTGCCAATAACAGGGAAGCAATCAGACTCGCCAAAATACTGAGTGCATAGACCAGAAATAAATAACGCTTCTGGTTACTAAAGAAATTGATACTTAAGGCATCATTCTGATCCAGAACCGGTTTTAAGCCCAAATAGCCGACAATCTGATTATTCACCATAATCGGGCGATAAGAAATCTGTTCATCTGAAGCCTCACCCACTACGAAACGACGCTTGGCATCATACAGTGAGAGACGTGAACTGAGACCAAGACGGTCCGGCATCTGGATAAACTGTTTTTTGCCAGTCGGTTGCTGTGCTGGCTGCTCACCATTTTTGCGATCAGTTCTAAACAGATTCTGATTAGAACTGAGCGGGAATTTCAAGCCTTCAAAAGGCTGAAACTGGGAGGGCAAATTAGAGGCCAGCAAACGTAATTCTTCTTCATTGACCTGACGTTGTGGCAACTGTGGATCCACCATACTCGGTGCCACTTGAGCCAGGGTCTGTTCTTGAAAATAACGCTGCTGCAAGGCAATATCATACTGACGGCGCAGCCACCAGCGTGATAATCGGTCATAATCATCTGGTGCGGCTTCACCTTCCATCTGGAGAATCTGTGCCTGAATCGCATTGCCCCAGTCCTGATAAACTGCATAGACATCTGCCAGATTTTCAATCACATAATCCAGCTTCTGCATTTCGACATCAGCGACATAGCGGGCGAAATTACGCTGCATATTCAGATGCAATACACCTAGGCTCACCGTGGTAATGACCAGCGTGGTCAACAGCACGGTCAAAAATAGACGTAATGCAATGGGAATACGGCGAATGTTCAAAACTAAAATCTCAATTTTTCTTCTATATTCATTATTGTAGCGAACACCGAAGCAAAAAACTCTTCATTGTTTCTTCATCTTTATTGTTTAATCTTTATCTAACATAGAATCAGCTTCTTGACAGGATAAATACAATGCAAGCCATGACAAAAATAGCTTTAATCAGTGCAAGTGTTTTATCAATGGGTGCGTTGACTGCCTGTCAATCCACCAGCAATGTCCCAAACAATGATCATTCCCACATGATGAAACATCATGAAGGCAAAAAACAGCATCTAACTCCCGAACAGCGTGAACAGTTTAAGGCGAAGCGTGCAGAACGCATGCAGTTTGCCAAACAGCTTCAACAAGCTTGTGACAATAAAGCCGTGGGTTCAGCCATTCAAATCAAGACTGGTGACAAGACCATAGACGGCACCTGTAAGATGGTCTTTAAAGCAGATCGTAAAGAGATGAAAAGCCATCGCGATGAACATCGTGGCATGAAAGCTGAACATCATCCAATGCGTGCTGATATGCGTAGAGGCATGATGCACGGTGAAGTCTTGACGGATGCCAAACGTGCAGAATTGACTAAACAGTTTGATCAGCGCCTCGCTCAACATCAGGCACATCAACGAGCCATGCTGCAAGCCTGTCAAGGCAAAAAAGACGGGACTGCTGCACAGATCAAGATGAGCGAACAAACTATCAATGGCAAATGTCATGTCCGTTTCCAGCCCACAGCCTCTACCTATTAATGCATAGGAATCAAGGCTTCACGACTAGCACCTTCGGGTGCTTTTTTATTGCGTGCTCTTTCATGCATACGGTTGACTATTCGTTTCCTGCAGAATATGGCTAAAGTCTTTATACTCAAGACCTTTAATGCGTCATGCAGATTAATCTTTGACTTTACAGTCACCAAGAAAACACCCCGAAAAGCTTGTACCGCAGGGGAAGTTGTTGCACGATTAGATCATTCCAAACCGTGTCAGTGAAGACAGGTTTTAGTTCATCTAAGATTATAACGCTGGTTCAACCAGTATTGAGGAAACCGATATGCCACAATACAAAGCGCCTTTACGTGATATGCAATTTGTGTTGCATGAATTATTAAATGCTGAACAACACTATGCAAATCTCCCTGCATTCCAAGAAAACGTAAGCCATGAGCTGGTAGATCAGTACTTAGAAGCTGCGGCCGACTTCTGTGAAAACGAATTGTCTCCGATCAACCAGACCGGTGACCGTGAAGGCTGTACCTGGAATGACGGCGTTGTTACGACTCCGACTGGCTTTAAAGAAGCGTACCAAAAATACATCGAGCTTGGCTTCCCTTCTCTTTCTGCTGAAGAACAATACGGCGGTCAAGGCTTACCGAACTCTTTAGGTATCGCGATTTCTGAAATGGTGGGTACTGCGAACTGGGCATGGGGCATGTACCCTGGCCTGTCTCACGGTGCGGTTCGTACTTTAGAACATCATGGTTCAGCTGAACAAAAAGACGCTTACCTGCCTAAACTGGTTTCAGGTGAGTGGACGGGTACCATGTGCTTAACTGAATCCCATGCGGGTTCTGACCTGGGTATTATCCGTACCAAAGCTGAACCACAAGCGGACGGTAGCTATGCAATCTCTGGCGAGAAAATCTTTATCTCTGCTGGTGAACACGACATGGCAGAGAACATTATCCATATCGTACTTGCTCGCCTGCCAGGTGCACCGAAAGGTACCAAAGGTATCTCATTATTCATCGTGCCAAAATTCAACCTAAATGCTGACGGTTCTATTGGCGAGCGTAACGGTGTACGTTGTGGTTCGATCGAACACAAGATGGGTATTCATGGTAACGCGACTTGTGTCATCAACTTTGACAATGCTAAAGGCTTCCTGATTGGACCTGAAAACCGCGGCTTGAACTGCATGTTCACGTTCATGAACACAGCACGTATCGGTACAGCAGTTCAAGGTCTTGCAGCATCTGAAGGTTCATTCCAAGGCGCGCTTGCATACGCAAAAGATCGTCTGGCAATGCGCTCTCTTTCTGGTCCTAAAGCACCTGAAAAAGAAGCAGATCCAATCATTGTGCATCCTGCGGTACGTAACATGCTTTTAACTCAAAAAGCATATGCAGAAGGTGGTCGTGCACTGGTTTACCTGTTAGCACAATATGCTGACGTGGTTGAACATGCTGCAGAAGAAGCAGACCGTAAATTTGCAGACAACATCCTGTCATTGCTAACACCAATCGCAAAAGCATTCCTGACTGAAACCGGTTCTGAAGCTGCGAAACACGGTGTTCAGGTATTCGGTGGTCATGGCTTTATTTCTGAGCACGGTATGGAGCAGATCGTACGTGATACACGTATTGCTTGCCTGTACGAAGGTACCACTGAAATTCAGGCACTAGACTTGTTAGGCCGTAAAGTATTGGGTACGCAAGGTGCAATGTTGAAAGACTTCACCAAGATCATCCATAAATTTGCTGAAGCGCACAAAGACAATGCTGCAATGAAAGAATTCGTTGAACCATTGGCTGCCTTGAACAAAGAATGGGGCGATCTGACCATGCAGATTGGTATGCGCGCGATGCAAAACCCTGAAGAAGTGGGTGCGGCTGCAGTCGATTACCTCTACTTCTCTGGTTATGTCACTCTAGCTTACCTATGGGCACGTATGGCATTGGTTGCTCAGGAGCAACTGGCTGCGGGCACCACTGATGTTGATTTCTACAATGCCAAAGTGACGACAGCACGCTTCTACTTCAAGAAAATCCTGCCACGCGTTCGTTCACACGTTGAAGTGATTGCGACAGGTGTAGAGCCATTGATGAACCTGGATGCGGAACACTTTGCATTCTAAGTTAGTCTCAGACTAGCTACATTTCAGAAAAAGGACGGTCAATCAACAGGCAGTCCTTTTTCTTTATAAAGAGTTACAGAATTAACCTTTAGTCGTCTAACATTCAGATTTTGAGTGTTTTAGACTGATTAAAACTCATTTAATCAAACAATAAACAGGTGACACACCATGCCAATTTATAACGCGCCACTTGCCGATATGAAATTCATCCTGAACGATGTCTTCAATGCAGAACAATTCTGGCAGGCCAATGAAAATCTAGCGCATCTGGATGCTGCGACAGCAGAAGCGATTCTTGAAGAAATGGCAAAATTTTCTCAAAACGTCATGCTTCCTCTGAACCGTACCGGCGATGAAGAAGGCGCAAAAATTGAAAATGGTAATGTGACCACACCTGCTGGCTTTAAAGAAGCGTTCAAACAATATGCAGAAGGTGGCTGGATTGGTCTGGGCGCAGATATGGAATGGGGCGGCCAGGAAATGCCGAAAATGCTAACGGTACTTTCTGATGAAATGCTGTTTGCCACCAACCCGTCTTTCATGCTGTATCCATTGCTTTCTGTTGGTGCGGGCATGGCGCTGAACAGCTATGCTTCACAAGCACAAAAAGAAACCTATTTACCTAAAATTTATTCGGGTGAGTGGTCAGGCACCATGTGCTTAACCGAACCACATGCCGGTACTGATCTGGGTATTATCAAAACCAAAGCTGAACGTAACGAAGACGGCACTTATAGCATCAGCGGCACCAAGATTTTCATCACGGGTGGTGATCATGACCTGGCGGAAAATATTATTCACCTCGTTCTAGCGAAAACCCCAGATGCCCCTGCTGGCTCTCGTGGTATTTCCCTGTTCATCGTACCGAAATTCTTGGTCAATGAAGATGGTTCTATCGGCGAGCGTAATCCGGTCGGCCCAGGTTCAATCGAACACAAGATGGGGATCAAGGCATCTGCGACTTGTGTCATGAACTTTGACGGTGCCAAAGGTTACCTCGTTGGTAAAGAAAACGAAGGTCTCGCTGCGATGTTCGTGATGATGAACTACGAACGTCTGTCGATGGGTATTCAAGGCCTAGGTGCTTCTGAATTCGCTTATCAAAACGCTGCGCAATATGCCACAGACCGTTTACAGGGTCGCAGCGCGGCTGGCGTTCAGTCACCAAGCAAACCTGCGGACAGTATTCTAGTGCATGGTGATGTACGCCGTATGCTGCTGAATGTACGTGCCAATAATGAAGCTTCACGTGCATTCGCCGTGTATGTAGGTCAACAGTTGGATATCACCAAATTCTCGACTGATCCTGAAGCGGTGAAAAAAGCCAATGACCGTGTTGCGCTATTAACACCAATCGCGAAAGCGTATTTAACGGATACCGCATTCCAAGCGACATTAGATGCACAAATGGTCTTCGGTGGTCATGGCTATATCCGTGAATGGGGCTTGGAGCAATGTATCCGTGACCTGCGTATTTCCCAGATCTATGAAGGCACTAACGGCGTACAGTCACAAGATTTGATCGGCCGTAAAACCATTAAATGTGGCGGCGAATATATCTCTGAATATATCTCTGAAATCCGTGACTTTGCCAATAGTCTGGATGCAGACCTGAACTTCATTAAAGATGCCACACTGGATGCAGCGACTGAAGTTGAATCAGTGACTCAGTATATTCTGGAAGCAGCAAGAGAAAGTCATGACTTTCCGAATGCGACCGCAGTCGACTATCTGCACGCTGTAGGTCTGTTGAGTTTCTCTTATATGTTTGCGCGCATTGCCAATGCAGCGAAAAATAAAGAAGGTGAGTTCTATCAAAATAAACTCGCTCTGGCACGTTATTTTGTACAACGCATTCTGCCTGAACTGGCATTACGCATTACTAAAGTGAAATCAGGTTCTGACGTCATCATGAACTTCTCTGAAGATTATTTCACGACTCAAGCTTAAGCTAAAAATCTGCAATAAAAACGCCTGCATCAGCAGGCGTTTTTTATGAAAATGCAACAATTAAACTTTTTGAATTAGCAAGGTATCCGTCTGATTATTGCTTTTCGGATTCGAATGTTTATTCACAATTTTGATATTCCCCTCTGACTCTAAAGACTCGCAGAGCTCCACCACCTTTTGCATATCTTCAGCCTTAATGCCTACGCCGAGGATTAATTTTTTTCCGGCTTCTAATTGGCTAATTTTTGTTTGAATTTTATCTAACACTTTTTTCTCCTATTTATTCAATGTTACCACCCATACAATATAGCAATTTAGTCTAAAAAAAGCGCAAAAGTTCAAATAATTTAATCTTTATTTTTCATTCAATCATTCTGTGCATGATCTTTGCACGTTATTCTGCAACTATCTTTATTTCACATGAAAAATCAGGAGGATAATATGTCTAAATCACGTCCGAAAATTGAAAAATTTGAAGCTCTCCTCGACCGTCTTGGCAATCTTGCTGTAGAAAGCTTTCATTATATTGCGCTGTTTATTATTGGCTGTATGGTGATCTGGTCCGCTGGCCATACCGTCATTGACATTCTGACCGTGAAACAGTTCGCCACCATTGACGACATTCTTCTGTTGTTTATTTATCTGGAACTTGGTGCCATGGTCGGCATCTATTTCAAAACCAACCATATGCCAGTACGTTTCCTGATTTATATTGCCATTACTGCACTGACCCGTTTGCTGATTGCAGATATTCAACACACGCATAAAGCCAGCATGGATCTGGTGATTATTACCGGTTCGATTCTGATTCTGGCCTTTGCGATATTAGTGGTGCGCTATGCCTCATGGACTTATCCATCCGTGATTCGTGACAAACATAGTGAAAAGCCATTACCCCTTGGCAAAACACCGCGTCCAGAAGATGATGAATTGGCATAGTCTTTTAAGCCCTCTTTTTTTGCACTTCAGCTTAAAGTAATACTTAAGCCTCGTTTAGGGTTTTGGGAGATTTATCTCAAGCAATCTCTCCCTTGCGTAGCAGTGCTACTCATCTCCTCACAGGAGAGGGAACTATTTTGGTCTTTTTGAGTTATTGACGCTTATAACTGAATTATCCGTTCAGAGTTTAGAGCAGTTTAACGATTCGGCACCAGCACATAGCGTCCGTTTTCATAAATCCAGTAGCTGCCACGCGGTGGTGCTGGTAACCCTAAACGCTGCCAATCGGTAATTACCGTATATCTCGAACTTTCAATCCGGGCAACATTCGGATCACCATTGACCCAGCTATAACTATTCGAATTTTGATAAATAGTGGTCGGTGCCTGATACTGAATGTTTAATCCACTTTGACTCTGTGCAGGTGGATAGCCCCAATATGGTGGTCGTTGCGGGTAATGTGGTCTTGGTGGCAGCGGACGTTGCGGATAATGCTGCCGTGGTGGATCATAAGATCGTGGAGCGCTGCGATAATTCGGTGTGGATCGATCTACACCACCATAACCCACCCAAGCATTGCCACCCATACTTTGTGCAGAAGCTCCCAATAGCAATGCAGCCAATATTGCACTCGATAGTACGATTCTCATTTGAGCTTCCTCCGAATAATCTGCTTATATTTTAAACAAAATAGATGCAGAAAATATGGATAAGCTCGCTGGAGCTGCAATTTTTTGTAATGCGCTCGCCTATTTTCAATCTGACAGGCACGTCGGCAAACTACTGCTTTATGCTAAAATTACTTTTTTTAATGTTTCGAGTTGAATACTGTGTCTGATTTAAATTTCGATCGTTTACATGAATATTTTTCTAAAGTGCCGAGTGTTCAGAAAGAACGGATTGATAGCTATGGTTCAGATGGCAAACAGGCATGGTGGTTTAAGTTTCAGATCAATGTCGATCATCCGCTGGCTTGGCAAACTGTGCAAGAGCTGGGACATGTCCTGAACTATATTTCTAAAAATGAACGTCTTCCAACTCAGTTCCTTCCAGTTTCGCCACCGCCATATATGAATGGTGTAGCCAAAGATTTCCTGTCTTGGGTGATCCAGTGTAATCACGCAGATTTCCCACCCGATGTAGTTTGTGACTGGTTAGAAGCGCGTTTACCAAATCCGGTTGATGATGAAGCGCAATGGAAAATTAAAACCGATATTTCTGAGCTGGATGAATTAACGGATAAAGAGCTGGATCAGCTGGTTCCGCCGAATCCAGAATCAAAAAGCTGATAATAAAAAATCTCCCTAACTCCCTCTTTTTCAAAGAGGGACTTTCCTCCCTTTTTAAAAAGGGAGGTCAGGAGGGATTTAAAATTAAAACGTCGACCAGCCGCTCCATTCCATAAAACGATACAGCCAATATTTAAAGAACGAGTTTTCTGCATATTGAGTGTAATCTACGCTCATCGAACGGCCATTCAGATTTGACCATGCACCCTCAAAATATTGCTGGGCATCCCGGAAGACTTCGGCCTGAGGCTGACCGACCACGCGCATATTGGTTTCCAGATTATAGTTTTTCAAATTGCGCACCGTAAAATTGGCCGAGCCTAAAATCATTTCAGCTTGCTGAGCGCTGCGCTTCATCAGGATCTTGCTATGGCATTGCTCGCCTTGAGTACGACACCAGCGCACCTCGATACCCGCTTCGTGCAATTCTGAAGCCACCTGCCGGTTTGGAATTCCATTCTTTTCACGGCCAAAAGCATCTTTATTTGGGTCGAGTAAAATCCGGACTTTGACACCACGCTCATGGGCCGCTATCAGACTTTTGATAATCTTGCGCTCAGACAGATAAAACATCGCCAGATCAATCTGTTCATTGGCTTTCGCGGTCTGAATCAGATTCAGAATCGCATCATAAATGGCTTTTTCAGTCAGCACCTGAACTTGTGGCTGGCTACTGTCTGCCTGAAAATCCCCAGCGACAATGGCTGGCATATTCGCTTGTGACATCATGCCTACAGACAGTTCTGTTTTCAGAATATCGACGGCTGTGCTCCCCCAGACCAATAAGCCAATATTGGAATGCCGCGAACTGCCATCATGCGGGTTCATGGACGTGACCAGTGCTTTCCAGCCTTGATCAGTATCCACCACCATGGTTTTGCGATGATTGGCTTTAAAGTTAAACAAATCAAAATAACTGCGCAGGGTAATTTTTTCTGTTCCAAACGGATTCGGCAACCAGCCTGTTTCCGGATTATTGCCAATGCCCTGGCAACAGATATACCAGAAGCCCGACCAGCTTGGATTGGAAGCCCGCAATGGCGTCAGATTGGTTTCAATGACATCAATACCGTGCTGACGTAATTCCCGATACTGCTCGGTTCTAATCCCACCATAAACTGAATTGATCGGATCGGTAATAAATTTGATTTCCACCTCAGGCTGCAACAGGCGCTTACTGATTAAAGCATCGCTCAGTTGTTGACTTAATGCCCGATGCTGCTGCATAGATGCACCGGTTTGCTGATTAAATAAAAACATGTCCAGCACAATCAGCGATTTGGCCTCTTCAATCATTTTCAGCATTTCATTAAAAATGCGATGATCTAAATGCTGTTTTCCTTCGGCATCCAGATAAGTCTGATCGGCCAGAAACTTGACTTCGGCATGACGCAGTTTGCCCGTGTAATTCAGACCTTCCGGCAAAGGCTTATACGTGTGGTAGATTGCCGAAGCCAAATAACCCACAGCCAGCATACTAATGATCAAAGTCGCATAACGGCGATTCGACCAGTTCAATTTATTGTGAATTCGTTGAAAGATACGCATAAGAAAAAACCTAACCCAATATACTCAGGCTAGGTTTTATCTTATGATTTTTCAAGTAGATTTCAGTGAGATCTAGATGATTTGGTCGATTATTTCAGTAGACCTGTTAGAAATCATACTGCACGCCGACAGTAAAGTTGCGACCCACCTGCGGAATATTAGACAGGAATGAAGTATGTGAATACACCTGATCATCAAGCAGGTTGTTGGCCTTGAAATAAACCCTATAAGCATTGTTATCTGCAAGGCTATTGGCATAGCTTAAGCCCACATTCACCATATTGTAGCCTTGGGTTTCATCTTCATAGCTGGCGATTTTGTCCTGATTAAAGACATGATAATACTCAGCCAAACCTGACCAGCCATCGGCAAAGTCTGCTTCGACTTTGGTCCCTAAACGACCTGCCGGTACACGTGGTGCATTCTCGCCTTCGATTTTACCGCGCACATAGTCACCAAAGACACTGAGCTTATACATGTCATTAACCTGATAACCAGCTTGTGCCTCAGTCCCATAGAATCGAGCTTTATCTTGTGTATAGTCGACCAAGCGGAAGTCACCTTCACTATCAGTCGTTGAACCATAAATGTAGTTATCAAACCAGTTGTGATAGACATGCACATGATAGTCCAGCTTATCGCCTTCATAATGCAGACCTAATTCAAGATTATTTGATTTCTCAACATCTAAATCCTGATTCCCACGCTCATAGGTATTAGTGGCAAAGTGAACCCCATCTGCATAAAGTTCTTGCGCCAAAGGCAAACGTTGCTGATGCGAGCCAACCACAGAAAGCTTATAGTTTGGTGCAAATTCCCAATTGGCTGCTGCTGAACCTGAAACACCGGTATCTGAGTAATTTTTTTGAGTTGAATCCACATCAATTTTTTGATGTTCTACTCGTGCACCGAGTTCAACATGCACATCACCGATCTGTTTGTGCTCAAGACCAAATAAACTGTATTTTTCAGTTTTGGTATCTGCCATCAGAACACTGCTATGGGAATGCCCCTCATGTTCATCTGCACCTCCGGCAAGATTAACTTTTTGCTGGCTATATTGAGTACCAATGACCCCTTCCCAACCCGCAACTGGAACGTGTACCAGTTCTAAACGTGCATCATAGCCTTTACTTTTAAAATTACTGATGACTTCATTTTCTTCCAGTTCATCATGTTCATAATCAGTGAAGCTGGCATGGGCACGCAACTTGTCAAAACCGGCAAATGGGTTATTTAACTCAGTGCGCATATCATAACGATGTGATTCCAGATCAACCCATGGACCACCATGTGCGTGTTCTTCTTCAACTGCATTTGGATCCGGTTGTGGTGCTGGGCCATGTCCGCCACAATGCAATTCATTACCATGTGGATGACAGTCATGATATTCATGACTATGCCCTGGCAAACCATATTGGTCTTGGCGGTTACTATAAGATAGACCAACAAAACCACGATCATGAATCCATGATCCACCAATATTGACTGTTTGTCCTTCTGCAAAGGTATTATCTACACGGCGGGCTTTTTCACGATGAATTTCTTCAATTTCATTTCCATTTTCATCTTCTTCATGATGAGAATGTTCTGTGAAATAACCTGCATGAGCAATATAGTTATTAGCTTTACGTTTTGAACCTTCTACACGTAGAGCAAAGTTTTCACCAATACCTGCTGTCACACCAGCACTTGCCAGTTTTTCGTCACTACCTGAGTTATAACGCAGGCCGACTGTACCTTCCAGACCATCTTCAGGCATCTGGGTCGGAATTTTTTGATCAGTGACATTCACCAACCCACCGACTGTACCGGCACCGTAAAGTAATGTAGATGGACCGCGAATCACTTCTACCTGTTTCGCCAGAATCGGATCAACGGTGACAGCATGATCCGGAGACAAGGTCGAAACATCAGCAGTTTCTGAAGCATGCTGCAACACTTTCACACGTGAGCCATCCTGACCTCGAATCACCGGACGACTTGCACCTGTACCAAACTGATTTGAATAGACACCCAATTCATCTGCCAGTGCATCACCAATAGTCGTCGCACGCTCAGATAATGCTTTTTGATCCACCACATGATCCGCAACCGCAAAATCTGCTGCGGTTTGTATCAATGGATGGGCCTGAACCTGGATGGTTTCCAGCGTTTGTACAGTTACTGTCGCTTCTTCTTGTTGTGCGAATGCTGATGGTGTAATAACCGCAAAAATAGAGAGTGTTATTAAATTCTTATGAAAAGACATGACCCAAGCTCAAAATGACTAAAATAGAATAATGTTATAATATAACATTTCATTATTTTTGCAATCGTTTACGATAACCAGTGATATATTTTATTAGAATGCTCTTTGAATATTTTTTTATTACATTAAAACATTATCTTTATGCCCTTTACCTTGTCCCATGCTGTACTTGCTCCACCTATTTCACGTTTAAGCGGTAATAGGCTACCTGTTGCTGCGTTAGCGATTGGCTGTATGGTGCCCGATTTACATCGACTGTTTACTTCGAGCAATTCAAATATCACGCATTTATGGTCTTCGCTGATTCATCCAGACCTCTGGATTGGGCTGGCTTTCTGTAGCATCTGGTATCTGGTTTACCGGCCAGTAACTTACCGTTTCATCGGCATTCAGCATGATTTAAATATTTACAGCATCCTTTCAGCTTTAAGATTCATCTTGGCGATGTGTCTAGCACTGATCATCGGCACAGCCACTCATTTAATCTGGGATGGTCTGACCCATGTCGATTTTCGGACTTTTGCCTTCCATGAAATCTTAGCGCAACAGTTTCAGTTATTTGGACAAATTTATCCGCTGCACCGGATTTTACAGATTGGCACCTCTTTTCTAGCCTTACCTTTTATACTGTGGATGAGTGTGCATTACTATAAAAAGCATCGCCAATATCTCGCAGTCAGCCTAAAAATCAAGTCTTTTGCTTGGGGCTTATTGCTCTTTTCGATATTCACCGGCCTATTTTCTGTTTGGGATTATGCACGTTATATCTCTACAGAGGTCTGGCAATCGGACCTCTATTATTTTACTGGACGATCTATTAATGAATTTAGTCAGGGCTTCCTAATCACATGCAGCCTAGGCTGTTTACTGTTTTTATTTTTGGACAGAGGTCGCAGGATGGGTTAGATAAAGCGCTGGCTTTTCGTCTATTCACTTTAAAATGATATTGTTTTTGACCCAGGTTCTTGTGACTACATGCCCAAAGAGGCATAATCCTACCTTTACGAAAAGCGGTACGCTGTTTACGTATTCGCTGACCTTAAACCATATAGTTGGATTTTTAACGCTATGATGCGAACTCATTACTGCGGTTCATTAACCGAAGCTCAAATTGACCAAACCGTAACATTATGCGGTTGGGTTCACCGTCGCCGTGACCACGGTGGTGTAATCTTCCTTGACATGCGTGACCGTGACGGTCTTGTTCAAGTGGTTATTGACCCAGATACTCCTGAAGCATTCGCAACTGCTGATAAAGTACGTTCAGAATTTGTATTAAAAATTACAGGCCGTGTACGTCGCCGTTATGAAGGCACAGAAAATGCCAATATGGTGAGCGGTCAAATCGAAGTCTTGGGTAAAGAAATTGAAGTTCTTGCTCAGTCTGAAACTCCGCCATTCCCATTGAATGACGAAAACACCAATATTTCTGAAGAAATTCGTTTGAAATACCGTTTCCTAGACATCCGTCGTCCAGAAATGCTAGATCGTTTACGTTTTCGTTCTAAATTAACCAACCTGATTCGTAACTACTTCGAAGACAATGGCTTCCTAGACGTTGAAACTCCGATCTTAACTCGTGCAACGCCTGAAGGTGCGCGTGACTATTTAGTGCCAAGCCGTGTATCTAACGGTAGTTTCTACGCACTGCCACAATCTCCACAGCTATTCAAACAGTTGTTGATGGTGGGCGGTATTGATCGTTACTACCAAATTGCTAAATGTTTCCGTGACGAAGACTTACGTGCGGATCGTCAGCCAGAATTCACCCAAATCGACGTTGAAACATCGTTCATGAGTGACGATGACATCATGGATTTAATGGAAACTCTAACCGTTAAGATGTTCAAAGAACTTCTAAATGTTGAGTTTGATAAATTCCCACGCATGACCTACAACGATGCAATGCGTGACTATGCATCTGACAAACCGGATATGCGTATTCCTTTGAAACTGGTTGACGTTGCAGACTTAATGCAAGACGTTGAGTTCAAAGTATTCGCAGGCCCTGCAAAAGATCCTAAAGGTCGTATCGTTGCGCTTCGCGTACCGGGTGCGGGTTCACTGCCACGTAGCGCGATTGATGAATACACCAAATTTGTAGGCATCTACGGTGCGCGCGGTTTAGCGTATATCAAAGTCAACGAACTTGAAAAAGGCATTGAAGGTCTTCAATCTCCAATCGTGAAATTCATCGAGCCAATCGTGCTTGATCTATTGAAACGTGTTGGTGCTGAAAATGGCGACATCGTATTCTTCGGTGCAGACAAAGCGAAAGTTGTTAACGATGCAATGGGCGCGCTTCGTGTGAAGATCGGTCATGACCTTAAATTATCAACTTGTGAGTGGGCGCCACTTTGGGTTGTTGATTTCCCAATGTTCGAAGAAACTGATGATGGCAAATGGACCTCTGTGCATCACCCATTCACGCTGCCTAAATCAAGCGTTGAAGACGTGAAAAACAACCCGGGCGCTGCGCTTTCAGTTGCTTATGACATGGTATTGAATGGTACTGAAGTCGGTGGTGGCTCGCTGCGTATTCATAACCTTGAAATGCAAAAAGCAATTTTTGAAGCACTTGGTATTGGTGAAGAAGAAGCCGAAGAGAAATTCAGCTTCCTGTTGAACGCTTTACGTTATGGCGCGCCTCCGCATGGTGGTTTGGCATTCGGTCTTGACCGCCTGGTGATGCTCATGACTGGTGCATCTTCGATTCGTGATGTGATTGCATTCCCGAAAACCAAGACTGCTGAATGTCCATTGACGCAAGCACCGGCACCAGTTGAATCAAACCAACTGCGTGACCTTGGTATTCGTTTACGTGAAAAACCAAAAGCTGAATCTCAAGAATAATTCTTGAAGATTTAAGTGAAAAAGCCCTGCCTCGTGTGGGGCTTTTTTTGTGTGATTGAGTCACATCTGGAACAGTGGCATAATAGCCACAGTTTTTAATCTAAGGTAATTAGCAATGGCTATGCGTCCTGCAGTTCGTAATCGCAGCATTATGCTTATTGTATTTTCAGTGGTTCAATGGCTGTTCATGCGCTATATCCTTGCCAACAACCTGTTCAACCTCGATACCAATGACCGTATTGTGTATTTTTGCCTGAGCAGTATTTTAGGCGCCCTGCTGATTTTTGTAGGTTTGATATATATGGTGCTGAAGGGCAATCCGGACAAAGACCTATAATCTGACCATCTGGATACCATGTACACCCTACTTAAAAATTTCTCCAAGCTTCCACTAAGATTCATTCAAAATCTTGCGCAACTGGCTGGATTGCTTTTGTATATCAGCCATTCTTCTGCACGCCGAGTGACCGAGATTAATCTGGCCTCTGCTTATCCTGAACTTTCTGAAGCTGAACAGGCTGATTTGACTAAACGCAGTCTGAAAAGTCAGTGCATGACATATGCGGAATCCGTCAAAATTTGGGGTTCATCACCAGACTATGCGCTGTCTTTAATTCGAGATGTGCAGGGTGAAGATATTTTCCTGCAAGCTTTGCAAAACCCTCATGGCTGTTTGGCCGTGGTACCTCATTTTGGTACTTGGGAGCTGTTGAATGTTTGGGTAAATCAACATACCTCCCCTGTGATTATGTATAAACCCAGCAAGAATCAAGATGTTGACCGATTTATGCTTGAAGCTCGGCAACGTCTGAATGCCACACTGGTCCCGACAGATGATTCTGGGGTACGTGCTTTATTTAAGCATTTAAAACAGGGCGGTTTTTCTGCAATTTTACCGGATCATGTTCCTAAAGAGAGTGGTGGTATCTACTCACTTTTCTACAATCAGAATGCGCTATCTTCTACCTTACTTTCCAAACTGGCAGCTAAAACACAATGTTCTGTAGTTGGGCTTAGTTGTTTAAGACGAGAGGATTTGTCTGGCTACGATATTTACGTGACTAAATTATCAAATGATATTGTATCTAAAGATTTACAACTGTCGGTTGATACCTTAAATAAAGAAATGGAGCGCATGATTAATGTCGCTCCAGAACAGTATTTGTGGGGATATAAAAGGTTTAGGAAGTTGGAAAATGACAAAAGTTTATATTACTCATAGTAAAAATTAGCTACTTAAATTAAAACTTAAAAATTAGGTTTAAAATGAAAGATCAGAAAAAAATTCTTTTTATTATTGATCATCTTAAAGGTGGTGGTGCAGAAATTATGACTCTTAATCTTGCAAAAAAACTGCAAGAGAGAGGCTATGAAATAAACATCATAACCTTAATTGATATAAATAATTATAAAGAAAAGACTAAGAGTTTCAATATTCAATCTATTGATTTTCCTATTAAATTTGTTGGTGGGAAGTTATTAATAGACAAAAAATTAGAATCTAGTAAGAAAGAACAACTCCAGTCTCTTATTGATGAAATAAAACCTGAAGCTGTTATATTAACTATTTGGTATGCATATTTAAGCATATCATTTATTAATCATCCAAATATATGGATATGGTCACAAGCAGATATTCTTCCTGAATTTAATAAAACTTCAAATCCGATTAAAATATTAAGAAATATATATAAGAAGAGAAAATTTATTAATAAATTTAAGGAAGTGTTTTCAAACAAAAATTTTATCGTACTTAATAAAGATTTAAAATTGAAATATTCTCAAATTTTAGAGAATTCTAATATAAATGTTATTTATAATGGATTAAATTTAAAAGATACAATACAATCTGAAAAGAAAGAAAAAGTATGGGATATTTGCTATGTTGGTCGTTTATCACCTTCCAAACAAATTGAACATGCTTTATTTGCTCTAAAAAATTCTCATATTATTAAAAATATGATTATTATTGGTGATGGAGCAAGAAAAGACAAACTTTTAAAATTAGTCAATCAACTAAATATTAGCGATCGTGTTCATTTTACTGGCTGGGTGGATGAGCCTATCGAGTATATTAAAAAGAGTAAAATATTAGTTCTCCCTTCTCAGACAGAAGGCTTCGGTCTTGTTATTGGAGAAGCTCTATTAAATGGCACTCATGTCGTTGCATATAATTGCAGCGAAGGAGTATCACATCAATTTTTTACCCCTGATATGCAACGCGGTCTAGTACAACCAAATAATCGTGCAGAATTAAAAAATTCTATCGAAGATATATTAGAAAATCCATATCAAATTCCCCCAAACTTATCAAAACGTTACGATATTAAAGAGATGGCTGATAAATTTATTAAGTTAATCGATTAACCGTATATATTCCGCAACAGCATAAGTTTGGGTAAAAGATGGATTCAAATTTGTTGAATAATTATCTACCTCTTTTAATGCTTGATTGATTTTAAGCGAAAGTTCAAAAATATTGCCTACAGCAACGAGATTATTAGCTTGTAAAATTTCATTGGGACCCGAAGGGCAATCAGTACTTATAACGGGAATACCCAAAGCTAAAGCTTCTAAAATTACTAAACCCAACCCTTCAAAATCAGACGACAAAACCATAAATTTTGCATGCTTAATATATGGGTAGGGATTTTTTTTGAAGCCTGTAAAAATAACCTTGCCTTCTATCCCTAAATCTTTAACCAATTTTTTAGAAGTTTCTAATAGTTCACCAGTCCCGACCAAAACCAGCTTTTCTTGAACATTGGCTTTTGCATAAGCTTTAATTAAAATATCATGTCGTTTCTGTTGCTTAAACTTCCCAACATTTACAATATATGGTTTTTCAATATCAGGAATATATTCATTTGCTGTTGAAACCACTTGTTCCACATCAATCGGATTATAAATTGTAGTAATCCGACTTTTTGAGCCAAATACTTTAATAAAGTCTTTTTCGACACCCTTACTTACTGCTACACAAGGCTTGGCTAAATAAACTTTATCCAACTGTTTTTTCATTCCCTCTAATCTTTCACCATATTCCAAACTCGTCGTGTTATGAATGACTAAATGAACATTCGGTAACTGACTTTTTGATAATATAAAATCAACAGGAAATAAGTTTGATAGGACAAGATCAGGGATCCCAATATTTTTAATAACAAACCGATCAAATGCTTTTGCTGCAAAACTGGCACGCATAAATTTAGGAATTGCACGATACTTTTGATAATCAAAAAAGTGAAGTTTTACGCCCTCAGGAATCGGTAAATCAATAATATTTTTAAAATAAACAATATGTGCTTCATGACCTGCATCAATTAGGCCCTTTGCCAAGGTTAAAGCAAAACGTTCAGCGCCATTTCCCTGTAAAGTAAAAATGGCTAATACGATTGTTTTTTTCATGAAGCACTAATCCTGAATAAATTTTTCTTGATCTAGATTGATCAATCTTTTTTCTGCCTTTCCCATGACCTGCAAATATCGTATCGCCATTGCAATTTGTCCTACTAAACGTCTTTTTTTAAACTTATATTTTTCTTTGATAGAGCTGAATTCAGGTTTAAAGTGTTCAGAGCGCCCAATGGTCGAATCAAAATGCCCTTGTTGTAAGAGACCATAAGCACCAAGCTGATCTTCTTGAATAATCACTGCAGGTTCGACTTGCAAACACTGTAACTCATAAGCCGAAAATATAAATCCATCTGCAATCGCTGGCGCTGTTTTCGCCAAACGATCTAATAGTTTTTTCGCACCACTTGGATAGAGAATGTAACCTGCTGCTCCAGTACGATCTTGATATAAACCATATAATTTAACCTGAGTATGATTTAAGGTGCATACAGGTTTTCGACTTATAATTTTTTTACGACTTCTTACTTCCAGATTAATTAAGTCCACATCTAAAAATTGATGCTGCTCAATTTCGTTTAAAATTTCTTTTACATTTGAAGCCAATACGGCATCATCTTCAAGAATTAAACAGGGCTGATTCCTTTTTATTACTTCTTCCCAGGCTTTTTGGTGACTGAGAAAGCACGCTACCTCAACTTTACGCAAAGGCCTTTGCCAACCAAAACCGAGCTTTTGGTATTGCTCTTCATTCAAATCAACAACTGAAAATGCTTCTAAGACGTCAAAAGGCAATCCCAATTTTTCAAATTGCTTTTTTTGAAACTCTAATCGGTCTTTCGATGTTTTTAAATTAATAATCAAAATATTCACAATTACCACCATCTCGTCTTTTCACGAGTGTGACGCTGTTTAAAACGTGAATATATATTATTATTCTGATCAAGCTGTAATCTGTCAAAAACCTCAATTACAATTTGACCCAGTTCATGAGCCTCACATATTTGCTCGAGACGCCATCGCATATTACGTAAAGTATCATCAGTTCCAACCGCAAATGCAGCCGTACCATCAAATAAGGCATAGCGCTGTTGTTGTAATAACTGCTGATGCTCCTGATTTACAGTTAAAGACTGATCACACAAAAAACGTTCTGTTTCCTGTAACTTAAGCGTATTAATCAATACCACTGCATTCATCAAAATGGCTTTTAGAGTTACGTCTTCATCAAAATCAATAAAAGTATCACAGGCTGAAATCAGCCAGCGTATATTCAATGACTGTACAAGAAAATCTCGTTCAGCCATCCATAATGCCTTGAATTTGTCATAATTATTTTGAGTATCGACCTCACGGCGAATTAAAACAATCAGACTGGCATGGAAATGATTTAATGCAGACTGCCCCACAAACTCCTGTTTGAGTTGTTCAATATGCTCATTGAGATCTTTGGCCGAACCATGCGTATATTGAATTTGATCCCCATCAATGATGGTATTTTTTAACTGATTTAAATCGGCTTGACCAAATTGCGCATAAATCTTTTCAGCACCAAAACGACGCTGATGACGACTAAATGAAAACCATTGTTCGAACTTACTTTTCTTTCTTACCGGCATTTGAAATTAAATCTCTTTCAATTTCTCATTGATTCAGCTTACTGCCAAGCATCCTTAATCCACTGCGATGGCAATACATAACGGTACCATTTCCCACCACCACCATTCACTGCATCTGGCGGATTAATTTCACCGTGGAATACAATAATTTTAGCGCCTTCAGGTTTCACAGGGGGCTTAAAGTAAGCCATCGGGATTTTTTGCAGGCAATGATACTTATAGCTCTTGCACCAACTTTCTGGCCAATAGGTCTGTTTACCTTCACGGTCTACATACCAAGACAAATAGGCTTGCTCATTACGGAATTTTTTACGGATTTCATCAAAGTTTTCACGGAAATAAGGTAACAGACCTGGGAAAGCACCCAGTTTAAACCGGTAAACCGAACTGTTACCGGTAATACGCCACGGCCGTTTCCAGTCATGGATAATCAGAAAGTCGCCCGGATAGGTAAAGAACTCATCGATATTATCGACAATCACTACATCAAGATCGAGGAAGAGTGCATTGCCTTCTAAACCATAAAGATCAGGCTCAAAAGTGGACAGCTTGTTCCAGCCACGCTCAGGGGCACCCTCAGGCAATGCCAGAGGTGGAATAGGGAAACATTGTACTGCAGGATCAATGCCTTCAGTACGATCCGTCAGACAGACCATTTTAAAGTCGACTGTCGTATGTCGTTTAACCATATTGTATAAACGATTGACGTATTCCGAACCGTATTTGGTTCCCCATTTCATACAAATAACGATGTTACTCATTGCGTATGCCTAAGCTCATCTTAAAATCTTCTTGATGCTGAATATGATGACATAAGTTCGGCAGAATAAGTACATCAGTTAAAAAAAACCTCTCAAATGAGAGGTTTTTTCAATCAGTAAATTATTAATTACTTCACATAAGTTAACCAGTGTGCATATTTCGGGTCTTTGCCCTGAACTGCATCAAAATATGCTTTCTGGATTTGAGTGGTGATTGGACCACGTACACCTTCACCAATCTGACGGTCATCGTATTCACGGATTGGTGTTACTTCTGCAGCAGTGCCGGTAAAGAATGCTTCATCTGCGATGTAGAACTCATCACGGGTAATACGGCGTTCAATTACGTCATAACCCAAGTCTTTAGCAATCGTAATAATCGTTTGACGGGTAATACCATCCAGCGCACCACCTGCGATATCAGGCGTATGAATCACGCCATCACGCACCAGGAATACGTTTTCGCCTGAACCTTGGCATACATAGCCTTGTGGGTCGAGCAGCATTGCTTCATCATAACCTGAATGCGCCACTTCCTGATGCGCAAGAATCGACAAGGTGTAGTTACCTGATGCTTTAGCCTTACACATGGTCACGTTCGGATGATGGTGGGTAAATGAAGACGTTTTTACGCGAATTCCCTTCGCCATCGCCTCTTCACCGAGGTAAGCACCCCAGCTCCATGCCGCAACTACGGCATGAATGGTATTGTCAGTTGCAGCGATACCGAGTTTTTCAGAACCAATAAAAATAATTGGACGTAAATAGCAAGACGCTAATTTGTTTTCACGAACAACATCAATTTGAGCCTGTTCTAATGCTGCTTGATCAAATGGAACTTTCATTTGATAAATTTTTGCAGAATTCAACAAACGCTTGGTATGTTCTTTAAGACGGAAAATAGCCGTTCCATTCGGGGTTTCATAAGCTCGGACGCCTTCAAACACACCCATGCTGTAATGCAAAGTATGTGTTAATACGTGAGTTTTTGCCTCACGCCAGTCAACTAGTTGTCCATCTTGCCAAATGAAACCATCACGATCAGCCAAATTCATGCCACAAACTCCAATTTCTCACAATTATTCACTATCCAGTGCAAAGTCTGCACTTGGATCAATCAGTCTTTGCCATAACTTGCAAACGGTCATTCGGGTATCGTGCCAGTCGCTTGCAGACACTTGCATGGATTGATTTGCAAGGGCTAAGCGATGGCTCTCGGCGCGTTCACGGAGATAAGCTTGAATCAGAGCAGTCGCATCGTTGCTGGATAAGCAACCTGATTTTGCGGCATCCTCAAGAATTCGTACATTGTCGGAGAAATGGGCGAGATCTTTATTCGTCCCACTCCAAGCCAACACCGCATACTGTGCCATAAATTCGATGTCTACGATACCACCTGCATCTTGTTTTAAATGAAAAATACCATCTTTTTTTTGATCGGCGGAAGAACCCAGATGCTCCTTCATTTTCTGACGCATTTTCAGTACTTCTGCCCGCACATAATTTTCATCACGGGGTTGAATCAAAATATCCCGGCGCAAGACTTCAAACTTTTTCCGCAAGCTCATTTCACCCGCAATTGGACGGGCTCGCACCAAGGCCTGATGCTCCCATAACCAGGCGCTCTTGAACTGATATTGTTCAAAGGCTTTTAAACTGGTCACTAAAAGCCCAGCTTCGCCCGATGGACGCAAGCGGGTATCGACCTCATATACACGTCCATCCAGAGTTTGCGTGGTCATCAGTGACATGAATTTTTGTGCCACGCGCATGGCAAACTCAAAGCCACTGATCGGCTTGAGTCCATCTGTATCGGCCTGTTCACCCATGTAGTGAATAAACACCAGATCCAGATCCGAACCATAACCCAGTTCAATTCCACCGACTTTACCATAACCAATGACTGCAAAAGCCGTATGCTCAACTGAACAGCGCTGCCCTTCAGCATCCAGTGGAAAACCATGCTTTTTCGCAACAATCTGATAAGCCAGATGCAGCGCTGCATTCACCGATACTTCAGCAATATCGGTCAAGGCATCGGAAACTTTCATCAGCGGGCTTTCTGCCAGCACATCACTGGCGGCAACGGCCAGAACATTAGATTTTTTAAACAGGCGCAAAACCCGCATCTGGTCTTCGACCTGATCAATTTCAATCCGTAACAGTTGCTGGCGCAAGGAATCTTCCAGATCCTTTCGTTTCGGCAATTCAAAATCCATCGACAGGAATTCATCCAGTAGCACCGGATAATGGGTCAGTTCTTCACAAATCCAGGGGCTGACCGTGGCCATCTTCACCAGTCGCTGCAACGCCCCTTTACTCTCGATTAACATCACCAGATATACCGTACGGCGCATCACTGATTCGACTAAGGGCATTAAGCGCACCAACGCCACCTGAGGATCATCTGACTGTAAAACTGCTTCGATTAAATGCGGCCAGAAGGTTTTTAAACGCTGCACTGCTTTGGCTGGTAATTTTTTTAAGGCATGCCCATTCCAGAACTCATAAACGAGATTTTTCGCATTCTCATCCAACACTTCTTTGAGTTTTTTTTCCAGCTGTGAAAAACTTTCAACCAGGGTATCTGGACCATTTTCCTTGATTAAATGATCAAACTGATACATCACTTTGTCACGCTTTTCATTGAGATATGCCATAAAGCTTTCCCAATCAGCAAAACCAAGTGTGTCCGTCATCCGTGCCCTTAACTCTGGCTCTGTCGGTAGTAATTGCGTTTGCTGGTCATTTAGGGCCTGAATCGCGTGCTCAACCCGGCGCAGGAATAAATAGGCATCTTCCAGATCCTGCACCGCCTGTTCATCCAGTAACTCGGCATCATCCAGATGATTCAGATTCACCAGACACTGGCGATCCTGCAATTCAAGCTTGGCTCCACCATAAATCAGCTGAAACACCTGCACGATAAATTCGACTTCGCGAATGCCACCGGCTCCGAGCTTGATATCATCTTCAATATTACGGCGCTGCACTTCGCGCTCGATCATGGCTTTCATTTCGCGCATGGCTTCAAAAGCGCTGTAGTCGACGTATTTGCGAAATACAAATGGACGGGTCATCTCCAGCAGCTCATCGCCTTCTGGGCTTGGATTGACAATACGCGCTTTAATCCAGGCATAACGCTCCCATTCACGTCCATGCTGGCTCAGATATTTTTCTAAGGCCGCGTGGCTAATGGCCAGCGCCGAACCATCGCCCCAAGGACGCAGGCGCATATCCACCCGGAATACGAAACCATCCGCCGTGATCTGATCCAGCAAATGAATCAGTTTTTGTCCCCACAGGATGCAAAACTGCTGCACATCAATACATTTACGCCCATCGGTTTCACCCTGTTCGTCGAAGGCAAAAATCAGGTCAATATCACTGGAAAGATTGAGTTCTTGGGCACCGAGTTTCCCCATGGCGATGACAATCAGATCCTGAACTTTTCCATTATAACCAATCGGCTGACCATACTTGGCAGCGACCGGAATACGGGCAAAATTTTTCGCTGCACAGATGCAGGCATCGGCAAAATCGGAGAGTTCTTGGGTGAGGGTAATGACATCGGTGAGTTGATTGGCATCCTGCCAGATCCAACGAAACATCAATCGAGCCCGCAAAATACGCATTGCGCGCATCCACGTTGCTTCATCGCTTATATTCAGGATGCAGTGCTGCACCAGCTGATCAATATATTCCCGACTGAGTGAGCCTTGAAACTGGTCAATTGCATAATCCTGTTCCAGTAGACTCTGGTGATTGGCCAATACCTGTTCGGCATATTGGCTGGCTCTTAAGGTTTTCTGCAATTGTGCCGCATTCATCACTCAACTCTTCCCCTGAAACATTCTGCTTAGTTATAGCAGGAGTTTTGTCTCAGTGGGAATGTTTTAGCTTGAAATTTACTTCTTTAAGATTGCTCGATATGTACATCTTCAAGCACCAGTGCCTGATGATCATTGGTGACCATCGGTAAATGCACGGTAAAGGTCGTACCCCGACCCTCTTTGGAATCTACAGCAATTTGACCATGGTTCAGGTCAATAAAGCGCTTGCAGAGCACCAGACCCAAACCTGCCCCTTTCTCTTCAGCTGTGCCTCTGACACTCACACCCAAAGTCGGTTTAAACAGATTCTGCATCTGCTCTTCAGTCATGCCCAAGCCAGTATCCTGAATCGTAATCTTGACCTGCTCGCCTTCCATTTCTGCAGCTAAAATCACTTTACCGCCTTGATTCACCGGGGTGAATTTAAGCGCATTCGACACCAGGTTCTGCAAGACAGAGGTAATCATGTTGATATCCGCATGTACCTTGATGTCTTCAGGAATATTATCAACCAGTTCAATTTTTTTATTTAAGGCCAGACTTTTCAGCACACTGCACACAATATTACTGGATTGTTTCAATTCATAATTAATCGGATGATAAATAAAGCGTCCACCCTCTGCCATCGCCCAAGTCAGCAGGCTTTCCAGCAGGTTATAGGTCGATTGTGCATTATCATATAAATAATCCGCGATGCTCTGGATACTGGATTCGTCCAGAGTGTCACGCTCCTGCGCTAGCACTTCGGAAAAGCCCAGTAAACCATGAAATGGTGCACGCAAGTCATGCGCAATAATCTGGAAAAATTTGGTTTTACTGAAGTTGAGTGCGCATTGCTGTTCATATAATTCTTTCAGTTCAGTATGTTCTTGATTGAGCTGAATTCGAATCACTAAACTTTCAGCAAATTGTTTAATAGTGGCAATATCGTCCTGATCAAACAGTTCGGTCTGATCATCAAAGAAAATGACTTGTCCAAAAGATACACTGTTACTCGATTTTAAATTAAATGCAACCAGTCTCTGATGCGCTACACCGAGATCTTTCAGATAATTTGACAGTTCTGTATAAGCAGGATGCATCTGGTCGATGACATCTGCGTGTTGCAGATACGTAGGCAGATTCACGTCCTGCGGGGCGTGCAAAGCCCGGAAACCGCGCGGACAGCTGTACCAGATATAGGGCTCCGTGTGGAAGCGAATAATACTGGTTTTAACGTTTAAAACTTTACGGGCGATCTTACAAAAGGTGTCTAATAGGTTGTTAGAGGTATAGACACCTAAAATGAGAGATATACGGCACGAGCTTAATTGCTCCGTATTCTGACCGACCTCTAGCAGTTTTAGTTCCATGTCTGCCTCTCTGAATGTTTATGGAATATAGAAAACACAGCCGACCAAATTTATACAATCAATAACAAAGATTCTATATTTACTCAACGATGAAAACTCACCTATAGGTTAAAGGATTTGTTAACCTGTTTCTATCCAGATACATTCTTAACTGCAAAGCACTGATATTTAATTGATTAAGAATAACTTGAAAATTTACTATTCGAAAAAAATCTACATAAGCATTTGAAATTAATATATCTCACCTAAAATAAGCATGTTTATTTATATTCACTGTAACACACTACTGACTAAAAAATACCCACCATCGCTTTTTACCCTACTTAGAGTAAAAGCTAATGATTTTTCAATTATATAGCTTGACCTTATGATTAAAAATAGATTTTATATCAGGCTTCATCTACCTAATAATGCTCAGAATTAATTTTTAATTTTTTAAAATATCTTAACAATTCCAATGTAAGAAATACTTAAATATCAGCATTTCAACTAAAAACATACCCAAAAAACCACTGAGAATTGTAAAGAACTTACATTCATTAACAAATTAATTGCGAAAATTTTGTGTTTTTTATCCTCAGTGCAGTTTTAGAAGCTGGAATAGAAATATTAAGATAGATCACTTATAGGCTATGCATGTCTACGTCAAACCAATCGGCTCAGAATAGCTATAAAAAAGCGGCCTAAAAAGACCGCTTTTTAAATAACTGCTTAATTATCAGAAATCAACGCTACTTGCTGCACATAGTTAAACAGCTTTAATTTAGAAGCATTCACCTCTTCTTCAGGTGCTTGATTCTTTAAATCACGGTGTACCCGAAGATAATGTTGACGTAAGGTATGACGCTCTGTCGCATTATAGTTTTTGGTAAATTCATTGATGGCTGGATCACCATCTTTAACAATTCGATCCACCCAACGCTGTAATTGAGCTGTCTTTTTAAGACCTTGTTTGGGTGTTAAATAAGACAAAATCACCGTTTCATTTTCATTGCGTAATAATTTACCAATCCGTGAAAATTGACGACGACGTGCTTCATGTGAACTAATTGCCTGCACATCAAGCAAGGCATCAATCAAACGCTCATCTACGGGTAGGTTTTTAATTTGTTTAGCGCTCAGCTCTGCAAGCTGCGCACCCAAAGCAGCCATACGCTGGACTGCTTTTTTCTGTTCGGTCTTACTTGCGCGTCCCTCTAAAGAATCAAAATCTTCTTCAGTTAAACTGTTCGGTCGACGTGCCACGATTAATCTGCCTCATAAAATTTTGCTGCAAATAGTGCCTGAATTTCAGATAAGGCTTTGTCCTCGTCTGCTCCTTCAATCACCAAGCGTAAAGTTGTTCCTTTGCCCGCACCGAGCATCAGCAAGGACATGATATTTTTTGCATCTACCAGTTTATCCGCTTTGCCAATCTGGATACTGGAACGAAATTTGGTGGTAACTTCTATCAGTTTACCAGATGCGCGTGCATGTAAACCCAGTTTATTAATTACGTCAACTGTCGTATCAATCATGACCAGTGCTTCATTTCTCGATGGAGGACTTGAATAGACCATTTTGCCTCAAGGGCTTTTTTTAGTCTATCCACAATATAAACAGAACGATGCTGACCACCGGTACAGCCAATCGACACGGTCATATAATGACGATGCCCTTCAGCAAAGGTCGGCAACCACTTGTCCAGAAAATGATACAGATCATTGAACATATCCTCGACCTGATCGCTCTTTTGTAAAAACGCCTGCACCGGCTGATCTAGCCCTGAAAATTTGCGCAGTTCCAGTTCCCAATGCGGATTCGGCAAATGCCGGACATCAAAGACATAATCGGCATCCAGTGGAATGCCATGCTTATAACCAAAAGATTGTAAAATCAGGATCAGGTTATCGGCCTGTCCGAGCTTGGACAACAAAGTATGTTTCAGGTCATGCACGCTTTTATCGGTGGTATCGATATGCACCGTAGAACGCAACTGAATCGGCATTAACAGGATTTTTTCTTCCTGAATGCATTGATTCAGACTTTTAAAGCGTGACGCCAGAGGATGCGGCCGACGCGAAGCACTAAAACGGGCAATCAGCTCCTGATCCTGCGTGGTCAGATAGATAATATCGACCGAACCATGCTGTTGCAGTTGCTCAAATACATGATCAAATTCTTGTAAATCTGCCCGGGTACTGCGCACATCGACGCCCAGCGCCAACTGTTCCAGATTGTTTTCGCTGTCCAGTTTTGCCACAATTTCGGGAAGCAATGCCAAAGGCAAATTATCAATACAGTAATAACCCAGATCTTCAAGCACCTGTAATGCAGATGATTTACCCGAACCAGATTGTCCTGTGACAATTAAAATGCGCTTCATGCATGCTACCCTTTCATCTTAGCCGGCAGTGTATTTAACCTGCAGGTTATCGATCAGACGTGTATTCCCCAGCTTTGCAGCTATAAGTAACACAAGATCTTGATTAAACGTATGAATTTTTTGTAATTCTGGCGTGCGGGCTTCAACATAATCAACAACGAAACCGGCATCGGTTAGGCTCTGACGAATTTCGGCCAATACCGTATCCAGTTCCACGCCTGCATGTAATTGCTGTTCAGCCCGTTGCAAGCTTTGATAAATGACCGGTGCGATTGCACGATGCTCTTCGCTTAAATAACCATTGCGCGAACTTAAAGCCAGGCCATCTTCTGCACGGGCAATCGGTACACCAATCACTTCCAGTGGAATATTCAGGTCTTGTACAAACTGACGAATCACCGCCAATTGCTGATAATCTTTCTGGCCAAAGAAGGCGTAATTCGGCTGTACGATATTAAACAATTTAGTGACCACCACCGCCACACCATCAAAATGGCCGGGACGCTGCAAACCGCATAAATCATTGGTAATGTCAGAGACACTGATATTGGTCAGACGCGGTTTTTTGCCATACATTTGCTCAACCGTCGGCGCAAACACGATGTCACAACCAACTTCAGCCAATAGTTGTTGATCCTGTTCAAGCGTGCGCGGATAGCTATCAAAATCTTCATTGGGCCCAAACTGAATCGGATTGACAAAGATACTGACCACCACCACATCACACAACTTACGTGCTTCACGCACCAGATTTAAATGTCCCTGATGCAGATTGCCCATGGTCGGTACAAAACCGATAATCTTGCGACTGGTACGCGCCGGATTTAATGATGCCGCTAAGCCCTGAATGGTGGTTTCTGTTTTCATCTTACAATTCAACCTGAAAAGTTTGTTCTGGTGCCGGGAAAGATCCATCTAAAACTGCAGCATGGTAGGCTTTAAAAGCATCCAGAATGGCTGTCGCACCCGATTGTTCTTGCATAAAATTACGTACAAATTTTGCGGTATGTCCAAAAGTCAAACCGAGCATGTCCTGAACCACCAATACCTGACCATCTGTAGCTGCACCTGCACCAATGCCAATGACCGGAATCTGCGGAAACAGTTCGGTGATTTCCTGGCCAAGCTGTGCTGGTACGCATTCAAGTAGCAATAGTGCAGCACCCGCCTCGACCACTGCCTTACAGTCCGCAATGAGCTGATCGGCCGCTTCACGGGTACGGGCTTGCAGTTTATAACCGCCAAAGACATGTACCGACTGCGGCGTCAGACCCAAATGCACACACACCGGAATACCGTTACGGGTCAGCACTTGCACAGTTTCTGCCAACCATGCACCGCCTTCCATCTTGACCATTTGCGCACCAGCCTGCATCACGGTTTTCGAACTTTGCAAGGCATCATTCAAGGTGGCATAGCTCATAAATGGCAAGTCAGTCATGATAAAAGCATGCTGGTTACCACGGCGTACCGCAGCCGTATGATAAGCCATATCCACAACCGTGACCGGCAAAGTCGAATCACGGCCCTGAATTGACATTCCTAAAGAATCGCCAATTAAAATGCTGTCCACTTCGGCAATTTCCATGGCTTTGGCCATACTGGCATCATAGCAAGTCAGACATGAAAATTTGCGTCCCTCTGCTTTAAAGCGTCTTAAATCACTCAGACTGACCATGAAAATGTTCCTCTATGCTTGAAAGTTCTGACAAAGCTACCATCACTTAAAAATTAAATATTTGCCCAGTTGCTGTCATCGAGTACCGCGAGGGTCGACTGTTTAACGATGTCCAGGTCTTTTAATCTGTGTCCATAAACCTGTAATTCAGGCTCAATATCCAGAAGTGGAATCAGGACAAAATCACGCTCTAATACCCCAACATGCGGCACAGTTAAGCGTTCATTTTGAATGTGCTCATTACCGTAGAGCAGCAAGTCCAGATCCAGCGTACGTTCGCCCCAATGACGTAAACGTACCCGACCAGCGTCCTGCTCAAAAGCTTGCAGGCGATCCAGCAAGCCTAAAGCTGCCAGATCGGTATTTAACTGCACCACTGCATTCAGATAGTTTGGCTGATCCTGTGGCCCCATCGGTGGACTTTGATACAGATGCGAAGTTTTCACCTGCCCCAAGGTCGCCAGTTTCTGTACAGCTTCTGCCAGAATCTGGCGTGAATCGCCCAGGTTACTGCCCAGGCCAATATACGTCACGATCATTGTGTTGGCCCAAACACCACCTGGCTCAGATCACGTTTTACCCGCTTACGTTTCATAATCGGATGATCTGCGCCAATTTCACCGCTGGCACTGGCTGCCACATGCGACAGAGGTTTCACTTTGTCTTCAAACTTGGCTTTACGCACCCGACGGTTGCGTGGTTCAGGTTCATTCACTAATGGCTCAATCTCGGCAAGATCTTGCTGTTGGGTCAGTTTCTGTTCCAGATGTTCTTCTTGACTCGCCTTGCGACGGCTCTTGGCACGCTGACGGTTATACTGGCTGATGGCCCGTTCTTTCTCGTCACCGCTCATTTGCTGATAAGCATCCCACCAGCTACCCATGCCTTGTGCAGTTGCATCGCCTGATTTTTCACGCAACAGCAAAAAGTCAAAGCCGGCACGGAAACGCGCATGGCTGGACAAAGCCTCGATTTGCTGTGGTTTCGGGTTCAGCAAACGGGTCTGCATTTCCCAAACTTCACGAATAAAAGTTTCCGCAAAGCGTGGAATAATAGTGCGGGTTGCCTGACGTTTTAATACGTCGAGACCAGCTTGGGCACGGGCTTCGGCCGCTACCACGCCTTTATTCAGATAGAATTCACAACGTTCCAGGAATGGCTGCCATAACAGTACTGCATAAAAAAATGCAGGGTTGATGGTCTTGCCAATCGAAATACGCTGATCGGTATTTTTCGCAGCGCGTTCCATAAACGGCGTAATTTCAGGCTTGATATCTGCAAATAACTGCTGCCAGATCCCGAAATCGATTAGCATGGGCAAGACACGATTCAGGTGTCCCATGGTGAACAGCTTCTGTGATTCATCATAAAGTCGATGCGGAGAAACATCACGCAGCAACTGGGTCATTTCCGGCGTAAAGACATCCAGAATCGCTTCATCAATATTAAAGTTCAGCTTGGCGGCAAAACGTAAGGTTCGTAGCATCCGCACCGGATCTTCTTCAAATCTTAAAGTCGGATCACCGAGTAAGCGTAAGGTTTTGCTGTGGATATCATCCACTGCATTGCAGAAATCCAGCACAATGCCTTTACGCGGCTGGTAATACATTGCATTGATGGAGAAATCACGGCGGGCAAAATCCTGCTCGATGCTGCCCCAGTTGTTATCACGCAGAATCATCCCCGCGGCCGAGGTCACTGCTTTTTTGGGGGGTGCACGGAAGGTTGCCACTTCAACCAGTTCCCGCCCTGAATAGACATGCGCCAGTTCGAAACGTCGTCCGATAATTCGACAACGTCGTCCGAAAACTTCCTTGACCTGAGCCGGGGTGGCATTGGTGACTGCATCGAAATCTTTAGGATTCAAACCTAACATCAGATCTCGAACACCACCACCCACGATATAAGCTTCATAGCCTGCCTTGTTTAAGGCATCAATCACATCGAGAATATAAGAAGGTAATTGAGCGGTTGATAAACCACATTTTGACGCGCGCAAAGTTTGCAAAAGACGCTGTCTCCTACGTCTGAACGTAAAATTCTAAGATGACGCTAATCATATCGCTTACACGCCTAAAGGGCAATTTGATTATGTCAATCCTGCGAGTCAAATCAATCAGCTAGTCATGATCCATGCTGTCGCCTTACAAGGCCAGTTTGGCCTTGTTTTTGGCAAATAATGCCGGCCCAATACCTTTGACCAGCTGGATCTCTTCAATGCTTTTGAATTTTCCGTTTTTTTGCCGATGTTCAATAATCGCTTCAGCCTTTTTTTGACCAATACCATTTAGCTGCTGTAATTGCTCCACTGTTGCATTATTCAAACTGATTTTATTAGCAGCGGAAGATGCCGATAATGCAGGCTTCGCCAGATAGTGATTGCTTTCTGATGAAGCCGTAGCGGCAGCTTTTTTCTTCAGGCGGGCGTCGTGTTGCTGTTGTTGGGTCTTCCATTCCATATAATCGGTCGCAGTCGCATGCGCTGTTCCGATAGAAATAAAGCCCAGCCAGCAACTCAGAAGAAGATTAATCCATGTTGGACCGATTCGATAAGGTGTTTTTTTCATGTGCTGCTCTTTGTTTTAATTCTAATTTAGCCTGTTCCCAGAGCTGATCAAGTTCAGCCAGTGACAGTTTTTCCAGGTCTAATTGCTGTAATTGTGCCTGATCTTCCATTAAGGCAAAGCGGGTCCGGAATTTATGGATCGTCCCCAATAATGCCATCTCGCTGGAGATGCCAAGTTTACGTCCAACATTGACCAGAGAAAATAAGCAGTCACCAAATTCTTCCTGTATTTCATCGGAATTTTGTCCGGCTACCGCTGCTTTTAATTCAGCCAGTTCTTCTTCCAGCTTGGCATAAGCACCCGCCATGTCCGGAAAATCAAAACCGATTTTGGCGACATTTTTTTGAATTTCATCGGCCTGCACCAAAGCCGGTGCATGTTTAATATCATCCAGACGTGAACGCGGCTTGCCCTGCTTTTCTTGCTGTTTGATTTCTTTCCATAGCTCAGACACATCTTCCGGACTCATTTTTGCAAATTGTTCAGCCTGAAATACATGCGGATGACGGCGAACCAGTTTATCGGTAATGGCCTGAACCACATCCTGAAAATCGAAAGCCCCCTGCTCGCTATACATTTGCGACTGGAACACTACCTGTAACAGCAAATCACCCAGCTCATCGCGGACATCGTCGACTTTTCCAGAGCGGACTGCCGCTTCGACTTCGTAAGCTTCCTCAATGGCATATTTGGTCAGAGATTCGGGGGTCTGCTGCTGATCCCATGGACATTTTTCACGTAATTCGCGCATGACCTTGAGTAGTTGTTCCATGTTTAAAAACCTCTTTTTTTTACCAAATTGTCGCGTCAATCTGCCAGTTTCTTGTTATGCTCAAAAAAAAGACAATAAGGAGATCAGGCACATGCACAGTATATTGATTAGCGGTGCAGCACAAGGAATTGGTGCCGCGACAGCCGCCCTATTTTACCAGCACAGCTACAAGGTGGGTATTTATGATGTTCAGGTGGAGCAGGCAGAACAACTGGCCCAGCAACTGGGCGAACATGCCAAAGCCGGTTTTCTGGATGTGGCTGGTTATACGTCCTGGGAAACAGCTTTAGCCGAATTTTCAGCTTGGGCAGGTGAAATCAATATTCTGGTCAATAATGCCGGGATTTTATATTCAGGCCCTTTTGAAGAAACTGATATTATGGCGCATCATCGGACTCTGGATATTAATGTTAAAGGAGTCATGAACGGCTGTCATGCCGCTTTCCCTTATTTAAAAGAATCTTCATTTGCCCGCATCATCAATCTATCTTCAGCTTCGGCGATTTATGGCCAAGCCGATTTAAGCAGTTATTCCACCAGCAAGTTTGCAGTGCGTGGCCTGACTGAAAGTCTGGATATTGAGTGGCAACCCTATGGGATTCGAGTCTTGGATGTTATGCCGCTTTTCGTCAGTACCGCCATGGTCAAAGATATGCAGGCAGAAAGCATCAAAAAGATGGGCGTGCATTTAAAAGCAGAAGATGTTGCACAAGATATTCTTAAACTGGCAGAACTCAAAGATTCCATCTGGCAAGCCACCCATCATCCTGTCGGATTCAAAAGCCAGTTTTTATTTCATTTATCGCGGATGAGTCCACAATTTGTGAATCGGCTGAGTAATCTGATCATTTCTAGAAAATAAAAAATATTTGGGTTGATTCTGTTTTAGACAGTGTGATGAATCTGAATCACCGGAAATTTCAACCCGTTGCAAGAGTGCTCACTTTGCCAGGCCACGGTGAGCACGCAGCCAGCAAGCGTATAATTTTGATAGGCATAGACGCCAATCTTTGGATGTTCGCAGCGCCCGCCATTTTGCTCAGGATGGATATTAGTATTGAATTCGTTGAGGTTGATCCGGATTCCCAAGCCTGATGCCTTTAACACGGCCTCTTTGGTCGTCCAGACTTTAAACCAGTATTCAGGGTCATAAGCCAGCGCTTGCCAATTTTTGAGTTCTTCAGGATGGAAGGCGTGCTGTGCCAAAGCTTCAAAACGGACTTTACGGCTCAGTTCTTCAATATCGATTCCCAAGTTTTGGACATTCCTGCTCGTGGCCAGGGCGTAGAAATTTTGACTATGACTATGATTAAAACTGAAATCCGGATAGTCATTTAAATAAGGCTTGCCATATTCAGTGGCGGTGAAATCCAGAGATTGGATCGGATGATTGAATTGATCTGACAGCAACTGGTTACGATGCGCATAAATTGCCAGTTTTCGATTCTTGATTTGCTCTACCCGTGATTGAGGCAGTTCAATTGAAAAGAACTGATCTATTTTTTGTAGATAAATTTGAATATTTCGCGACAATGCAAAGCTCATAGAAACAGATGGACTTTTTCATTTTACGTCGCCAGATAAAAAAAGAAAGCCTGTTCGAAAACAGGCTAGACTCATATTGCTTAGATTGAATCAGAAATATCAACTGGTTTTGCTGCTGCAGATTCTGGCGCCTTAAAGTTCAAGCCCGCTTTTTTCATCAATTGCGGATACTCCACCAATGCCATTGTTGCGTTTTTTGCAATTCCAGTCACATCACCTAATAGGCCTTTGGCATCCATAAAAGACATACCGCTATCGCTGACACTACGCGGATTACTGAGCATTTGCATAGACACCTGCTTACTATTAAGCACGAGTTCGCGTGCAGACAAGCCCGCAATCGCAAAGTTAGTAAGTGAGTTAACCAGAAGCTGTTTCTGGCTTACACTTAATGCATTAATACGTTCCAGTGTCGCCGCCTCATCCTTTTTTGATGCATCCAGAACATCATTGGTCAATTTGGTAATCTCTTTCTGGATTGCCTCTTTTTCCTTTACGTCAGAGGTAGTTTTCAAGCTGTTTAATTTGGTTTTCAGCTCTTCACTGTCTTTACGTTCAGCAAACAGGGTTGCCAGTGTCGTTCGGCTTTGAATAAACATGGCATTGGTGGCTTGTGCCTGCTTAAGAAAACCTGCCAAATCCAGATTCTGTGAAGACGTACCTGTTGTCGTTGCAACTGCTTTTGATGCCAGACTGCTGAGTGTTCCAAGACCGGCATGACTTTGCGATGCCAATACAACACTTCCCAAGATCAAGATGCTTGCGATTTTTTTCATAGTATTTCCCCTTATAATTCCTTACTGAACTGCATCGGCTTTTTGCACGATCTGATTTAAAATTTTTGGTAATGCCTTGAACATCTGAATGTTGTACATTTCATGACGATGGGTGATATCAATGCCTTTTAAACTAACTTCTTGCTGTAAACCGACAGCCCCAACACGTTCCTGTTTTGCATTAAAACGCCGCGCGCCACCTGCCAACACCAGAGTGGCATCGCAGCTGGATTTGTCTGCATTGCATTTAATAGAGTCTTCTTGAACCTGAATCTTGAAGGCTGGCTGTAAGCACTCGTCTTTGGGCACATACAGTTTCAAATCAAGCTGTTTTTTAAAGCCGGCATTTTCAGTCATTTTTATAATTGATGTTTCTAAACTGGTCTGCCCTTTAAAACCTGAACCTGTAGCATAAAATGGACGTTTGGACTGACTGGTAAATGCGTGATAAATCAGCGGACCAAATCCATAAAATGGAATCTCTCCGACTTGATCGGTATGCAAGCTTGAACAAAGCACACGGGCAAGTTTTGACTCACCCACAGCAGCATGGCTATCCACCAAGATGCTATCACCCGAACGTACCGGCAGACGGTCATTTCCACTCACAGGAAAATCAAGCTGCGCTTTGACTTTAGTCCCTTGACGCTCAATGACTGTAGCTTCCCAAGTCGGGATTAACACTTGACGCTGAGCAACTTTTTCACGGTTATACACATGAATTTTCATGCCTGTGGTCAAACGCTCGCCTACATCCTAAATCGTGATGGTCTCGCTACCACCACTCGCTACCTGCAAGTCTGAACGGGTAATCCCTTTTTGGAATTGCTGACCCAATTTCACCAAAGCATTTTTGAGTGCCACTTCTTTACGCGTATCCAGTGAAAAACCCATTCCTTGTGAAATGGTTTCACTGATTTCATCAGTCGCATGCGCCGAATAAATCACGCGCCCAGAACGATCAATCATTTCAGCAAAGACTTCACTATGTACCACTTGTTGCTCAGTCATTTTGCCGACTTGCTGCTGATAACCAATTACAGGAATCACATTAATACGAATAAAAAATTCAGGAAGTTCACGCTGATGCTGGGTTTCCTGATTAGTTAAACCTGTCTGCTCACTGATACTCTGTGCGAGCACGCTATAACGTTTGTTGACTGGTGTAAGGGTAAAAGATGCATTTTCTCCGATCGCATCAGAAAAAATCTGCTCAATCAGGTCTTTTGACTCGCCTTGATAAGTCAATACATCCACCACCAAAGCTTTAGGCTTGTTCAGTGCCTGACGGGTATTGGCTGAAATCTTGCTAAACTGGCTCGAATTACCACTCATCAATACAGGCAATGCCACAGCATAATCGCTATCAGCATGGACAACCCAGATTAAATCTCCTGAAGCCGAGCTCAGCTCATCATCTTTGGCAATCCCCTGATTAAAGCCTTTATCCAAAACCATATAAGACTTCCAGCGGTCAATCACCTTAGTCTGCACTTCAGAAACCTTAAATTTTTTCTGCAGATCCTGGGTCAATTGCTGGGTCAAGGACAGCAAGCTACTTTGAAATTTCTGCTGGACCGCCTGACGGGTTGTAGCCGCCTCGACATCAGTCGACAGCACCTGTATAGGTTGAGATAAAGTAGCGCTATCGGTATAAATCACTTCTCCGGATAGGACATTGGTCAACTTTAAACTTAAAGTGACTGGCAGAAAAATCTCGGCTGTAGACTCCTTTTGCACCACATATTCGCTGGCCCGCAAAACTTCCAGAGAAGCCACATAGCTTCGATGTTTATTCTGTTGGGAAATTGAAGTAACCACCTGATCTTGCAAGGCCTGTTTCAGCTGCTGCTCGAAAGCCTGTACAACTTGAGTACGAATCGTCTCGCTATAGATACAGCCTTGCTAAAGTCACAGGAAATGGATGATGCGTTTGCTTCTATCTATATGTTCCACCGATTGACGACAAGGCAGTTCCAGCCCGTAAATTCCCTTCGCCGGAAAAACCTGAATATTGGCCTGCGCACTAGCCGTTCCCATCAGCGCCATGGCAAGCATGACTTTTTTCAAGCTTATTTGCATTGAGTACCACCAATACATAAAGTAATGGTATTCCCTGCTTGCAGGCGTTCGGCATTCGACAGAACAGGATTTACCCGGCGCAATGCTTTGGCAAGTTCAGCACTTAAGGGCTTTTCACTCTTATAAGTCATGGTCATCTCGACCAATTTGCCATCCTGGGTACGGATATCGATATTTTCCGCACCATCCATTTCATCTAAGGCTACGTACAGGTCATCCCCTAACCGGCTAGATACGCTACCTGATACACTTTTTACAAAGAGGGTTATTTCCTTACCATACATGCTGCGGTTTTTCGAATAGGCGAGGATTTGTGGACCTACTTCAGATAGCGTCATTTCACCCAGTTTACGGGCAACATTGGTACGGCAAGTATCTGTCGTTGCAGCAGTTGATGATTCTGTACGGGTATCGCCGCCCATCAGTGTGCCATCATCGACTGAATAAATTTTATAGCTGAGTGCACCATCACAAACAAACTGACCCGTTGCACCTGAACGACCACGGTCATAAATATAAGAGCTACCGACCATAAACCAGTCCGCTTTTTCCTGACGTGCAGCCACTGCAAGTTTTGCCAGCTCTGCATCACTCAGCAATTGTTGAATGGTCATGCTCTTGCCTTTGAGATAACGGCTACGAAATACATCCGAATTCATTAAGCGCAGATCATATTTAGATGCTGCACGGGCAATTGAGGTTAACGTTTGATTTTCACGCTCAGGTGTGGTCGATGGGGTTTGATATTCCACATATTTCACAAAATTTTGAATGTCATTCTGACGTTCCGACTGGCTATAACGTGCTGACTCACTGGCGTTATAGCTTGCTGAAGCAGAAGATTTACCTGAGTTATTATGACTTGATGAACGTGCAGCAACACCGGCTCCTGCACCATAGTAATTACCATAGGCATAGCCTGAAGCCGAAGCTGATTTGCCTTTTGATGAATATGATGAGCTTTCACTGGCTTTTGCACTTTCTTTCGCATCATAGCTGGCCTTTTCATCATAGGCATAGCTCTTATCTGAAAAGTACGACGTAAATTCTTTCACCGGTTTTGAGTTATCTCGCGGTACACCAAAATACTCATCCATTACGATCATGATCGGGCTGGTTCGGCTATTCTTTTTGGATAAACCCAAGTCATTCAAGATCTGGCGAAACTCCTGGTCATCCATTTCAATTGAAATAGAAGTAACCAGTTCATTGTTATTGTTGGTTTGACTACCTCGATTAAATACGTAGCCATTGTCAACTTGTTTCACAATATCTGCCAGATGAGGCTCGGCATCCTGCATGGCTTGAGGGCCATTTATTTTTTTGATTAAAGCAATGACTGCATCAGTTTTTGCATTATTCAATGCCTGATTCCGTGTTCCTACTGGATCTTTTTTCATAATGGGGCTACTGCCCTCACCATTCACTTTGATCATTTCAGCGCACGCAAGGCTGGGCAAGCCCATCATACAGATTAAGGCCAATGCAGTTCTTTTCATGTTCCCCTCACATCACCGCAAATTTAGGCAGTAATTTCTTATGATCTTTCTCAGTCAGTTTTCATTTTTGCGACTGAATTAACAATTTCACACAAATATGATACATATCACATAAATATTAAATTGATACTTATACTAAATAACTATAATTAAAAGAATATTTTATTTTTATTAAATTCAAAATTAAGCCTGATTAAAAAAATATTTTTTATAGGTAATAAAAAAGCCCGCTTTACGCAGGCTTTTTATCCGAAAAATTTAAACTATAGAATTAGCGTTTAAATTTCTTCTCGGCTTTCTTGAACTTCTGTACATAACGACGTTTACGCGCAGCTGCACGCTCATCCACTTGAGACTTACGGCCTTCAAACGGGTTTTCCGAAGTTTTAAACTCGATTTTAATCGGTGTACCTTCAAGCTTGTACACTTTACGGAACACGTTTTCCAGGTAACGGCGATAATCCGCAGGAGTTTTATCCACCTTGTTTCCGTGAATCACGATCGTTGGCGGATTTTGTCCACCCATGTGTGCATAACGCATTTTAATACGACGACCCTGAACCATCGGCGGTTGGTGGGCATCTGTCGCATCATTTAAAATCTGGGTGATTTTTGCTGGTGACACTTTCAAACGAGATGAATCATAAGCACGGTGAATCGATGGATAAAGATCGCCCACACCCGTTCCATGCAATGCAGAAATCAAATGTACTTTGGCCCATGGAATAAAATCGAAGCGACGCTCTACATCGAGCTTACATTGCTTACGATCATATTCAGTCATGTTATCCCATTTGTTGACTGCAATGACCATGGCACGACCCGCTTCAAGCGCATAGCCAATCAAATGCAAGTCCTGCTCAACAATACCATCACGCGCATCAACCACAACAACAATTACGTTAGCATCTTTCATTGCCTGTAAAGTTTTAACAATCGAGAATTTCTCAATCATTTCATCAACTTTACCTTTACGGCGCACCCCGGCAGTATCAATCAGGGTATATTGACGGCCATCACGCTCGAATGGAATATAAATCGAGTCACGTGTTGTACCCGGCTGGTCAAATGCCACCACACGCTCTTCACCGAGCAAGCGGTTCACCAGCGTTGATTTACCTACATTTGGACGACCAATAATCGCTAAACGCAGACCCGTGTTTTTGTCATGCTCTTCCGGATTTTCATCTTCCGGTACATCGGCAAGTACATCTTCCAGCATTTGCTGGACACCACGACCATGGCTGGCTGCGACTTGTAACGGCTCGCCCATACCCAGTTTGTAGAATTCAACCAAGGCAGCTTCAGCATGTACACCATCGACTTTGTTGGCCACCAGAAAGACTTTTTTGCCTAAAGTACGCAATTCACGGGCAATCTGCTCATCAGATGCCAGCAATCCGGCACGCGCATCAACCACAAAAATGATGAGGTCGGCTTCATGAATAGCAGTCTTGGACTGCTCTGCCATGTACGAGTCAATCCCACCTTCATTTTCGCCAATACCGCCAGTATCGACCACAATGAAAGATTTATTTTGATAAGTTGCATCGCCATATTTACGGTCGCGTGTCAGACCGGCAAAGTCTGCCACCAATGCGTCACGGCTCTTGGTAATCTGGTTGAACAGCGTTGATTTTCCGACGTTCGGACGACCAATGAGCGCAATTACGGGTTTCATAGAGTAACCTTTATTTAATATCAGGCGTCAAAGTGGCCTGAACATCAGAAAGCATAGGAAGATATAAGGGGTAAATACCCTAAATAAAAACACGGGGCATTGATTTTTCAATCACCCCGCGTTCACAAAATACGGTTGTGGCTAGTTTAGCATAAGGCTCGTTAAAATTAACGGTTCTGCCAAATGCTTAATGCGCCCTTGCGTGTAGAAACATAAAGCTGGTTGTCGATGACGCGTAAGCTACGTACTTCCCCAGAGGTTTTCGAACGACCAGTAATCTGTCCGGTACGCGGATCAATCAGGTGCAAGACACCATCCAGATCGCCGACTACAAGATCAGTACCCAGCATCACCGGATTACTTAACTTGCGATTCAGCAACTGGTCATTTTCCCAAAGCGGTTGACCCGAAGTAATCTCAAAGGCTTTGATTTTACCATCGGTTTGCGCCACAAATACACCATTGCCCACAACTTCTGGACGCTGGATACTGCTGGCATCTTCACTCCAGACCACCTGTTGTGAAGCTAAATCCAGCACAGTCACCTGACCTTGATAACTGGTGGTCACCACAAACTGGCCTGCAACGACCGGTTCCCCGTCAATATCCACCAGACGCTGGATATCAGAACGTCCATCTGACACTGCAACACGACGCTGTAATTTTGGCACACCACTTAAGGCATCCAGTGCATAGATATAAGCATTGGAAGAGGCAATCAGTATATTACGGGCATCTAATGCAACCGGTGCAGCCATGCCACGCAGGCTGAATTGTACATTAGGCAAGTTATAAGTCCAAACTTGCGCACCCGTCGCGATTTCATGCGCATATACGGTGCCATCATTGCTGACACTAATGACACGCCCTGCATGAATTAATGAAGGTGCCAGTAAAGCGCCCGTCAATTGCGCAGTCCATTTCTGCTCACCGGTTTGCTGATCCAGCGCAAACAGCTGACCTTTCTGGTTGCCAACGACAACAAGACCTTCAGCAGCTTCAACACCAGAACTTAAATTCTCTTTGCTGACTTTTTTCTGCCACAAACGCTGTTTGCCTTTAAATGCAGACACTTCGCCTTTCGGATCAATCGCAAAGACCACGCCATTGTCTGCATCCAGACGTAAACGCAACGGATCAGCAGCATCTGTCGAAGCCACACTGGTGGAAAATACAGGGACCAGGGTTTTGGCTTGAGTCAGTTTTGGAAGTGGATTCGGTTTTACCTCTGGAACTTTATTGGTTTTACCCGCACAGCCAGCCAATGCAAGCGTTAAAACAGTCAAGGCACAGGTAATTTTGTATTTTCTATTCATTCAGCTTCTTCCGCTTGTGTTTCTATAATTGGGCGTTCGATTTCCGGATCATCGACCAATACGCCTACGCTTTCGAGCTTAATTTGTAAAATCTGACGTTCTTCTTTACGTTCAATCAAAGCATCCCATGCACTTTGATATACTTTTTTAGCATTTTCAATATCATTTTTGGCAACATAGATATCGCCACGTGCTTCATCGGCAGTTGCTTTAAATGCAGGCTCAGTGACTGCTTCTAAAGTTTTCAATGCAGCATCATATTTTTTCTGTGCCAGTTGTGCATAGGCCAGACGAAGTTTGACGACCTGAACCAGGCCTTTATCATCTACTTTCGAGTTTTCAACTTTCTGTAGCGCTTTCTCGGCCGCAGCATAATCTTCTTTGTCATAAGCCAGTTTCGCCATCACCAGCTGGGTCTGAATCGCCTGTGCTGAATCAGGTGCTTCCTTGACAATCTTGTCCGCAGCTTCAGACAACTTGGCAAAACCATCACCTTTCGATGCCTGTGCATCATCCATCAACTGCTGAACCTTGGCAGTGTGCATTTGCGACTCTGCCAAGTTTTTCTTCTGCCAATATTCCCATCCAAAAAAGGCAATCAGCGCAATTAAAATCCCAGTAATCATCGAAGAACCATATTTCTTCGTAAAGGATTTTAAGCTTTCAAACTGTTCATCACCACTCATTGCGCTCATGAGATTACCCTTTTCCTAATGTTTTATCGATTATTTTGAAGAAATTTTAGTACTAAAAAATGCAACGAAGTCCGTAAATGGTACATTCGATTGCTCTGCGGTTGCCAGCTCTTTCACAGTAAACGCCTGAGCTTCCAGTTCACGCTCGCCCAAAATCGCCGCATACAAAGCACCGGCTTGATCGGCCTTTTTCATTTGCGATTTCATTGAACCTTGTGAGCCTACTTTCAGACGAACCTGACTGTCTGCTGCTTCAAGCTGATCACGAATCTGCTCCGCAATGACCAAAGCTTTACCTTGAGAAGCTGGTTCAACCACCAGGAATACTTCACAATCACGTGCCCGGGTATTGTCTTCAACCTGTTCCAGCAGAAGCAATAAACGCTCGATCCCCATAGCAAAACCGACCGCAGGGACAGACTGATCTGCCTTTCCTTTAAGTTGACCCACTAGACCGTCATAACGGCCACCGGCACAAACTGTACCTTGTGAACCCAAATGGGTTGTGGTCCATTCAAAAACAGTTTTGTTGTAATAGTCCAGACCGCGTACCAGCTTTTGATTGATCACGAAGCTCACGCCTGCATCAGTCAAATACTGCTGTAACTGGGCAAAGTGCGCCAGAGTTTCTTCACCCATAAAATCATGCAGTTTCGGTGCATTTTCTAAGATACTTTGTGTTTTGGCATCTTTAGAATCCAAAATACGCAATGGATTCGTGGTCAGACGGCGCTGAGAATCTTCATCCAGATCAGCTTTATGCGACTCTAAAAACTCAACCAGCGCCGCACGATAGGCTGCACGCTCATCCGACTCACCGAGTGTATTTAACTCAAGCTGAACCTTGTCTGCCACACCCATACGTTTCCACAGACGCGCCGTCATCAGAATCAGTTCTGCGTCCATATCCGGTGTTGCCACACCAAAGGTTTCCACACCAAACTGGTGGAACTGACGGTAACGGCCTTTTTGCGGTTTTTCATAACGGAACATTGGGCCGATATACCAGACGCGAGGCGTCGCACCACGCAGCAGATTATGCTCCAGCATGGCACGTACACAGCCAGCCGTCCCTTCAGGACGTAACGTCAACGACTCAGGCGGATTACCCTTGTCGAGGAAGGTATACATTTCTTTTTCAACGATATCGGTTGCATCACCGATCGAACGTTTAAACAGGTTAGTCTGTTCTACGATAGGCAAACGAATTTGTTGATAGCCATAGGCATCCATCAAACCGGATAGATGCTGTTCAAGACGTCTCCAAGCTGGGGTTTGCGTTGGGAGAATGTCATTAAAACCTTTGATTGCGACGATTGAACTCATGATCTACTCAGGAAAACTTGTACGAATAATTTCTTTAGATTTAGCTTCTTCAAGCTCGGAAACACGTTGACGAACCATGGTTTCGATTTCATCAACCAATTGATTCGTGTCAATTAAATGGCTCTTTTCACCATTACGGTACACCAGTGAACGTGGACTTGCACCCACTACACCAATATCCGCTTCTTTGGCTTCGCCCGGCCCATTGACCTTACAGCCAATGACAGAAACATCCATTGGGGTACGAATATCTTCTAAACGCTCTTCAAGTTGCTGCATCACTGAAATCACATTAAATTCCTGACGTGAACAGCTTGGGCAGGCAATGAAGTTAATCCCGTTGGAGCGCAAACCCAGCGATTTCAGAATATCAAAACCAATTTTAATTTCTTCTTCAGGCTCGGCAGCTAAGGAAATACGCATAGTATCCCCAATGCCTTCCATCAGCAGGCCGCCCAAAGCGATCGCAGATTTAACCGAACCGGTACGGTAAATACCCGCTTCTGTGACACCCAGATGGAGCGGATTATCAATTTGCTGTGACAGCAAACGATACGCATCCATAGTCAGAAACACATTCGATGCTTTGACTGAAATTTTAAATTCCTGGAAATCCAGACGGTCTAGAATATCGATATGACGCATTGCAGATTCAAGCAGTGCTTGACCAGTCGGCTCGCCATATTTCTTTTGAATATCTTTTTCCAGGGAGCCGGCATTGACACCGATCCGCATGGAAATGTCGTTATGACGTGCCGCGGCCACCACTTCACGGATTTTCGCTTCCGAACCGATATTGCCCGGGTTAATCCGCAGGCAGTCTGCACCCAAATCGGCAACTGCCAAAGCAATTTTATAATCGAAGTGAATATCCGCCACCAAAGGTACATTGACCTGCTTGCGAATTTCACCGAATGCTGCTGCCGCTTCCATCGTTGGCACTGAAACCCGCATGATGTCCGCGCCCGCATCCACACAGCGCTGAATCTGTGCAACCGTAGCTGCCACATCACAGGTTTCAGTATTGGTCATGGACTGGATACTGATTGGTGCATCACCACCCACATAAACTGAACCCACACGAATTTTACGTGTTGGACGACGTTTAATTGGATTTACGATCATCGTTCTGCTCTACTCTTGATCTATTAAGGTGATAAACGGAATTCTGCTTTTCCGTTCACAGTGTAGGGTGACAATGAAATATTTTCATTATTTAAACTGAGTGATACAGCCGATGCATCATCCAGACGAATCTGGAATGGCGCTTCACCATTCAGCTGCAAGCTCGATGCCTGACGGCCAGTTGCCAGAACATTACCCGCCGAGTCGACAATATGCACCGAAGTCGGACGGTTAAAATCAAGTTTCAGCTGATCACCGGAAAGTGCGGCACCTGTATCCAGATTCAGAATCTCGACATTAGAAGCGCCTACTCCAGAGACTTCAGTGCTATTTTGTGAATTACTACTCGACCAGTTCTGAATCATGGCAAACAGTGCACCCAAAATCAGCAGCAATACCAGCGTAATAAAAATGCGCTTTAACCACTTACGATTGCGGTCACGTTTGGAACCTGGCAATTTCCCCATAATTTTGATAGGAGAATTATTCAGGGCATGATTCGGCAGCAGCCCGGTATCATTGGTATAAATTTCATCAAAACGTTGAATAATACTAGACGCATCTACACCCAGAAATTTGGCATAAGTCCGGTAATAACCTTTAATAAAGGTCGCTTCAGGCAAAGACTTGTATTCATCCTGCTCAAGAGCAGTCAGGGTTTTGACTGGGATGTTCAGCTCTTTCGCTACATCTTCCAGATTGCGTTGCTGATTGATACGAATCTGGCGCAAGTACTCGCCCGGACGTTGAATATTTCCTAACGCATTTGGAGCTACGCTCGAATGATTCGATGGTGAATTAGGATTTACTTCCATACGGCCTCAGTACTGTACTGTAATTGCAAATAACGTTGGTATTCCTGGCTTTCAGGAAAAAGTGCACGTAACTGGTTGACCAATACCTGCATCCCCAACTGATCACCCCCGGCACGCGCAGTGCGAATGCCAACCCAGAGCGCACGGGCACCCTGATTTTTCTGTCCCACACCACGCACAAACTGTTGATACATTTGTGTCGCCGCCGGGAACTGCTGGTTCAAATAAAATATTTCTGCCAACTCTAACATTGAAATATAAGAATCGCGATTGGCTTGTAGCGCCTGTTTGAATGATTTTTCAGCATTCGCTGTATCACCCAGTTTCAGGTAAATCCGTCCCATATTTTCCAATGCACGGAAACGTTGATCATAACCTAAAGTGGCACCAGCAATTTGAAACTGCTCGATTGCATCATTATAGCGTTCAAGCTGATATAAATAAGTGCCGTAATTATTTCGCGCCTGCGCATTTTTCGGATCTGTCGAAATCGCACGCTTGAAATAATGATCTGCTTTTTCGAGATTAAGCTTACTACCTTCCTGTTGCAGTAGCACGCCCATCATCATATTTGCTTGAGAATCACGCGGACTGCTTTCAAGTGCCTGATCCAGTGCACGTTTAGCTGCATCCAGGTCACCTGTTCTCAGATATTCTACCGCCAATTGGGTACGGACTTTGGTGGCCTTTTCAGGGTCTTTCTGACCCAGATCTGGCGTCTGACACGCGACTAAAACCAAAGACACACATACTGTTGAAATCAAAGCAAACTTTGATGTTAGATTTCTCAACTGGCGACCTCTTATTATCCTTGTGAGCGCATAATCTCATTCGATTGCGCAATTTTCTTTTTCCACTGTTCCGCACGACGGGTACGGTCAGCAACTTGTCCTACTAACTGTCCGCACGCGGCATCAATGTCATCACCGCGTGTCTGACGAATCGTACACACAAAACCGGCATCAGACAAAGTTTTTTGGAAAGAAATAATCCGGTTGCGGCTTGAGCGGCCATATGGCGCATGCGGGAACGGATTAAAAGGAATCAAATTAATCTTGCTTGGTAAATTCTTTAACAGCTTAATCATTTGCTGCGCATGTTCAGGATGGTCATTCACGCCATCTAACATCACATATTCAATCGTCACATGTTTACGTGAACTTTCGTTACCATCTTTAGCAATATAGCGCTGACATGCAGCAATCAGCTGCTCAAGCGGATATTTTTTATTGATCGGCACCAGCTCGTTACGCAGTTCATCATTTGGCGCATGCAATGAAATAGCCAGCGCCACGTCAATATCTTTGACCATCTGATCGATTTTCGGTACCACACCAGAAGTCGATAAAGTCACACGACGTTTTGACATGCCGTATGCAAAGTCATCCAGCATAATACGCATTGAATTCAATACTGCATCGTAGTTGAGCAATGGTTCGCCCATGCCCATCATCACCACGTTCGTGACTGAACGTTCACGCTCAAGTACAGGCACATCTTCCATATAGGAATAGTTCGCCATCCAGAGCTGACCGATAATTTCGGCTTGAGTCAAATCACGCTGGAAACCCTGTTTACCGGTTGAGCAGAATGAACAGTCCAGTGCACAGCCCACTTGTGAAGAAATACACAAAGTGCGACGTAAACCACTGCGATGTTCTGCCGGAATCAGTACCGTTTCGACGAGGGAACCTTCACCGTCGCCAACACGGAATACCCATTTACGGGTACCATCTTTAGAATAGTTTTTATGCACCACTTCAGGCGCTTTAATTTCACAAATCTTTTCCAGTTTTTCACGCAGTTTGCCGGAAATATTGGTCATTTCAGCAAAATCAGTCACAAAGAACTGGTGAATCCATTTCATCACCTGCCCGGCACGAAACTTCTTCTCACCCATGTCCTCAAAGAATTTTTCCATTTGCGGACGTGACATGCCAAGTAAATTCACTTTCTCGACAGTATTTGCCTGTGCTGGAGCGGATGGAGTGTGTTGCTGTGGCTCAGAAACTGCTGATACAGCGACTGCTTCAGTACTCATGTGTATTACCTAAACCATGTCTAAAGATGAAAGGAGAAGCTCAATATGTGAGCAAAGAATTATTCAGAGAATAAAAAAACCAGATAAGTATAATAACACTTATCTGGCTTGAATACTGCGAATTAACGAGTACGTGGAGCAATCTCAGTTTGAGCGAAGAAGTAGTTAACTTCACGATCAGCAGATGCTACAGAGTCAGAACCGTGAGCAGCGTTTTCATCAATGCTTACAGCGAAATCTGCACGGATAGTACCAGGAGCAGCTTCTTTAGGATTCGTCGCGCCAAGGATGTCACGGTGAGCAAGAACAGCATTTTCGCCTTCAAGAACTGAAACAACCACTGGACCAGAAGTCATGAATGCAACTAGGTCAGCAAAGAAACCACGTTCTTTGTGCTCAGCATAGAAGCCTTCAGCTTCAGCTTGAGTCAAATGTTTCATTTTAGTTGCAACAATTTGAAGACCAGCTTTCTCGAAACGAGCAAAGATGTCGCCGATGTGGTTTTTAGCAACTGCGTCTGGTTTAACGATAGATAAAGTACGTTCGATAGCCATGATAGGCTCCTTAAGTCAATTGTTGACATGAAAATTTGGCGCATTATACCGAGATAATACGCATTTTTCTGCTTTTCATCTGTAAAAAAATGCTTTTTTAAGATGAGGGCTTAGCGTGCCTCATCAATCCATGCCATTTGAATCGCTTCAAGCAGACCTTCAGTCGACTTGGTTGGATCATCTTCAAATTCAGGCAAAGCACATACCCAGGCATGTAAATCAGTAAAACGAATCCACTGCGGGTCCACATCTGGATGCGCTTCATAGAGTTCAATCGCGATATCGAGCGTGTCAGTCCAACGTAAACCCATCTCTATTTCTCACCATAATTGCTTTGATGCTGTACTTTAACAAATCTGTGAAAATCTGCGAGCCTTTGCTCCGGCTTTCACTTATTTTTACAGCACAATATTCAGATAAGGTGCGGTCAGGACAATGGCAATTGCCATCATGCCACCCAGAATTGCGCCAACTGCCACATCACTTGGATAATGTAATCCCAACACCATTCGGGACACTGCGACCAGAATCGTAAAAGGCAACATCAGCATGAGTAATAAAGGTGCGACATAACCTAAAACGGTGGTTGCCATGACGGCATGCAAGGTATGTCCCGAAGGAAAACTGAAATGATCCAGTGGATGCTCACCCAAACGGATCACCTGATGCACCTGATAAGGACGTGGCCGTACGGTTTTGATTTTAAGCACCTTGTAAATAATGGTACCAATAGTGCTTCCCAAAATCAGATAAACAATCTGCACGGTATAGATCAAGCCTTGCATGATCCAAACCAATATCAGCATGAAATACCAAAATGCACCATTTCCTAAGCGGCTAATCATTTTAAAAAAAGTGGCAATACGGACTGAATGCGAAAAATGATTCAGATAAACACAGCCTTTCAAATCGATTTCTAAAAATTTAATCTTTACATTCTGGAGTTTCACACTGGTGCTCCTTTCTTGTTTTATATCCTGTATTCCTGTTGCTGTACCAGTGAATACAGTGCCTGTTCAAATTGCCGGACTGGATATTGCCAGCCTACTTTTTCGGCTTTTTTACGTGCTTGCGCGCCCATCTGCTGTAATCTTTGCAGATCAGGCAGTCCGAGCATCTGCTGAATCAAACCCCGCTGATGTCCAAGTCTGCTCAACCATCCCGTTTCACCATGCTGCACATGCAAGTTTGCACAAGCATAATCATAAGCAATCACTGGCAAGCCACTGGCCATCGCTTCCAATACCACATTTCCAAAGGTTTCAACCTGACTGGCAAAACAGAATACATCTGCACTGGCATACGCCGCTGACAGTTTTTCTCCTGTCAAGCTACCGGTAAAAACAATACTGCCATCCTGATTCAGTTGTTGCAGTCGAGTGCGATCCGGCCCATCTCCAACCACTACCAAACGTATATCTTGCTGACGAACTTGGCGCAGCACAAAATAGGTTTTGATCAGCACGTCAATTTCCTTTTCAGGAGAAAGCCGTCCGACATACAACATCACCCGGGTCTCGTTTGAAACTCCCCAAGCATAGCGCAAATCTGGTGATCGCCACTTTGGTGAAAATGTATCTGGATCGACGCCTCTGCCCACAACTGCCAAGGGACAAGTTACACCAAACTGATTCAAGGCTTGAGCCGTGCTTCGACTCGGGACACAGGTCAAATCAGTATTATTATGAAACCACTTTAAATAGCCTTGAATTGGCTTCAGTAAAAAAGCCAAATCAAAAAACCGACTAAATTCCTGAAATGATGAATGGAAACCGCTAGAGACTGGAATTTTATGGAATTTTGCAAGCTGCTGAGCTACCAAACCCAAAGGGCCTTCGGTCACAATGTGAATAATATCGGGGGTAAAAGTTTCAACAGCTTGATGGATTTTTAAAAATTGCGGTCTACCAAACTGCAAATTGCTATATTTAGGAATGCAATGCGCTTTAACCAGACATTCACTATGCGGTTTAAAATCGTTACAGGCTTGTCGTTGTTCTGGACGTATTAATAAAATCTTATGCCCCTGTTTTTGTAATCCTTTACAAAGTTGCAATAAAGCATGGGCAACACCATTGATTTCAGGAGGCCAGGTTTCAGTCACAATGGCTATTTTGAGACGAGGACGAGTCAACTCTTCCAAAGGCAGGGTCATTTTTGTTTTTTGCTGTCGCAACTGTTTTAAGTCAAAGCTAATATTTTGAAGTGCAGACATTTTTTTCGATAACGCTGAGGTGCAGGGCTGTTGCATATCACACCTATGTGATTATATTTTAAGCTAAAGTCTAATGCTTATTTATTGCATTTTAATGATATTACCCCCCTTCTCTCATTTTATTCGGAAGTTGATGTACTTATAGAGATATCTAATTAACTTGACTAACAATTAAGAGTAAATTAACTCACCTATTCATAACCATAGCTCATGCCTAAAAAATCCACTCAGAAAGCTTCAAAATCTGGTTAAAGGACTTAAATAGACCAAAATCCAATTCTCTTTTAAGAGCCAACTAAAAGAATTCAGTAGATAAGATCCACATATAAACTGTCTTTATAAACTCCAGCTGGGGTCAAAGCAGAAGGTTGTTCAGCTAGTTGTACCAATACAATAAATTTACTTAGGCTAGTTGCCGGTTGGGATATCGGCATATTCCAACGGGATGAGGTCGCCCCAGAAATATACATTTGTGTTCTTATTTTATGATTGTGCTCATTAACCAAATAACTACTGCCATTAGTGCTGGTTAAGTTTCTAGAATTAAATTGAATAGCATAACTGCTATCACACCTTACGATAAAAGAAGTCGCAGCTTGGCTCAGATAAGAGGAGTTCAATTTGAGTTCTGATACTGTCGATCGATCAATCTGACAACGTTGGGCATGACTTAGACTGGTCAATAATAGAGAGAACACAAGTACAGTAAATTTAAGTTTCATTATTTTTCATCCTTTATTTACAGATAAGCGTAGATAGTCCGCTTTCTTCTTTTTGATTTTCTGTAACCGTCAATTGTGCAAAGCAAGTTTTAGATTCGGTGCTGATGATTTTAATATTGTAAGTATTTGGAATAAGCCCATATAGAGTGACCGTACCGTCCGATGAGATAGGATAAACCTCCCCACCATCATTATCGATATATAACTCTGAACCGGCTGTGAATTTATGATTATTACTATCTACAGGCAAAATCGTGACCTGTTTTGTATTATATATAGGGAAATTAATAATATACCCCCGCTGATCTAAAGCAGTAAGCCTCTTGGTTGCATAAGGAATCTTAGCTTCGACTGGTAATTGATTCTGATCAAAACCAATATCATAATTTACATAAGGAATAATATCATGAACAAAGGTATAGCCTTTCTTATTCGTTTTATCTACTACAGATAAAGACCTTAAAACATCGACATCCTGATAATCTCCCACACTAACAACAGAAAATGCATTATCAACCAACTTGGTAAAATTGAATTTATTATTAAGAAAAACAACCGCACCACGATAGTTTAATTGTGATTCAGACTCATTGTCTCCCTCTATATGATAAAAACCTAAATCCCCAACATCTGTTTTCAATCGCCCATTGAAATTATATAGTGTTTCATCTTCGAGTCTATTTACACCTGTTTCATAGTCAAATCCAACCTGATTAGGATTACTTTTTACAAATTGCAATTTAGTTCTTTCATCTGTTGAATGACTAAAATAAACTGCTTTATCATCATCAAAACTATAGCTAAGTGATAAGACAACTCCAGAATCCCGATCATCACCAAATGAGCTAAAATAACTCAAACCTAGGCTTCCCTTCCTACCTAGCCGACGATTAAACCCTAAATTTAAAGTTTTACGATCATTTTGAAAAAATGAAGGAATCTCATCTTCCACGCGCATTTCTTGCTGATGAAAACTCTGGGCAGCATAATTCAAATAAATATTATGCAAGAGAGGAATATTGCTCATTCCCCCATAAATTAAATATTCATACTTAGGATAACTATAAAAATTATCCAGGTCATCACCTAAATATTTAAAATCTCTTTCTGTATATTTCGCACTTGCACCAAGTGAAACTCTTCCGAAATCCTTTGCAGCAGATAATCCATATGAATAATTAAAATTATTAAGTTCATCGTGTGAAGCTTGAACTACACTATCCAAAACCAAATAATGACTAATAGCTTGAGTCCATAGAAAGCCTAAATTTTGCAAGTCTTCGCTATAAGAAAAATTAGAACCAAGTGTTGTCCAATTAGATACCCCATAACGATAATAAAGGTTAGAGAAAAAATTACGATAGTCATTACTTTCTATATTATAGTTATAACGCAACTTTCCTAATGAAACATTATATTCACTAAGATCAGATCTTAATAGCCGATTCGTCACCAGAATAGGAAAACTTTGTACACTCCTATTCCCTAATACATCTTCAACAATAATTTGTGCATTTCCTGCCTGTTGAATTTGTGCACCAGTTTGAAGATTGAAATCACCAGGACTGACTCTTTGGCTATATATACTTACCCCATTAATATACAAATCAACTGTAGAAGGAACACGCGCACTTCCCTGTAAGATTGGAGTATTCCAATAAATAAAATTTGGTCGCTCAGTAAAATTAGTTCCCCAGTTTAAACCGGCAAAACGTAAAGAATTAATTAATGGATTATATACTGTAGTTGTATCTCCTAAAGTAAGCTGAGTCATACTTTTAGGAAATTCAAAGTCAATACTAGTGCTGAGTCGAGTAAAATACTCATTCAAAGGATGATTATAATATGCTATTGAGTTCTTAAAAATCCAATAGTCTTTAAAGACACCCAGATCTGTCAGGCCGTTATATAAAGAATTCGTTTCTCTGTCTATTTTTGAATTTAAATAGGTAAAATCATAATTTACGAAACCTCCAAAACTGGCTCTCTCTGGCATAGTCTGCAACTGGGAGATCTGTGTACTTGATTTAAACAGTTGGGTAGGTATGGTGAGATTAATTGTTTGCTTAGAGGCATCGAAATTAGATTGAATATTCCGGTCCGAAATAAGACAAAACTCATCCCGAGAAGCCATTTTTGATAATTTAGATATATCAATATCTCGTTCCGACAATATATTGCACTCTATGTAAAAATTATCATCACTTTTTATTAAAATAATATCTATATTATGATCAAGCTCGTTTATCCAAAGATTAGCAAAAAATTCATCATCAGGATTCTGGTTAGCATTAGCATTACATAAGAATAAAATATTAACTAGAATAATTATTTTTCTATTTAACTGCATAATATAATCCTTAATTATAATTTTAATCCATAAGCTTTAACTCTATTTCCTCATGCGACTTATCTGTCATTACTTTAACAAAATAATTACGAGGATTATTTATTTTAACGCCTTCCAACTCATAAAAAATACTCTTATCTTTAAGTGCATATTTCATATTATTACTAGTAAAAACTTCTTTCTTATTAGAATCTAAAATTTGTAACTTTGAAATTTGAATATGAGATTCTGCTTTATTTTTAACTATAAGCTTATCATTCTCAATATTAAAATTTAATTTTAAGTTATCTTGCTTTCCAATAAATAATGGCAGGTTAAAATTCATCAAGAAAGTAATAGATGATTCTTTTACAGGTTGAGGTAATTCCTCAATTACAATGCGCCAGGCACCCTCTTCCCGACCATCCAATACAGATACTATTGGACGATTAAAACCAACACGTATAACTTGTTTCCCATTAGGTTTTAAAATAAAATTTCTTGGATTAATTATAAGAGTATCATCCTTCTCCAACACATCTTCACCTTTATCATTTTGATCCCATTTAAATGCTTTCACCTCGAATATTTTTTTTTCTACTTCATTTATAGACTCTAAAGTAAGTGTTGTTGTTTTTTGTTTTTTACCATTAAATATATACATTTGCACTGGATCAATTGCAACATCCGCCTTCCCGCCAGAAAAATAAAAAAAAGATAAAAAAAATAATATAGTTGTTTTTCTCATATTATAATTTTCCATTTAAAAGTATAATGAGGAAACCTAACCCAACATAAATATCAGGTTAGGTTGATTAAATAAATTAGTAGTAAGCTTTAATTAGATAGCGATCGGTATAATTACCTGCTAACTGTGTAGCATCAACTGCAGTATTGGTAACTGCAAGTGTATAATTATCAACTGCTTGACCAGCATGATTTGAATTACCAAATGGAACAGCACCTGCAGCACCTTGTTTAGTCGTCACAATTGTTGTAGCAATTGTTTTAGATGCATCTGTTTCATGTTTAACAAACGTAGTATTATTAGCACCGGCATTTGCAGTTTGTAAATTTAGAACATAAGGGGTATTTGTTGTAATTGAATAATTTGTAGTTTGGGTTCCACCAGCAGCAGATAATACTATTGCATTTCCACCAGTTAAAACACATTTCTTATTAATTTTAAGTGAAATTGGAATTTCTTTTTCACAGCCTAAAGTATTACATTTACTCCAGTCAATTGGTGGTTTAGGAGGATGATAACCACCTCGAGCTGCTTCATCTTCTGCAAAAGATGCCGTAGAACAAGCACCAAGAACTAATGCCGCTAATGCCGATTGTGTAATTTTGTTCATGATTTTCTCCATTTCTTTTTAATAAAAGAATATGTATATGTAGTTATTTTAACGATTACGCTTTAACTCTTATTATTATGAGTAAAGTTAAGTAACCGTTAACTTATCTTATTATCTTTGACCTAAAAATATGCAAAAGTTTATTATTCACAATACTACTCTCTATTTTTGGTTTTTTATTTGTTTTAAAAAATTTAATCCTATACTTATAAAAGGTTAAGACAAAAAATAAATTGATACAATTTAAAAATATTTCTAACTATGTCAAATAAAAAGAATAAAATAATCTTTAAATTTTATAAAAAACAATTAAACCACTAATTTTATTATTTTTTTATAATTTACCTTAACTTACAAAAAAATAAAACAAAGTTACGAAATTTACAAATAGTTGTAAATTAAGCAACTTTATTTAAGAAATGTGTGATTTTGTCGAAACTTTTGCTTTCTTTTTCACACATCAAGACTTTTCTTAGCTATGAAAAACTTTCTAAAAAGCAATAATTAATATAAATTAACTAAAAAAACAATATGTTAATATACAATAATCTTCTTTCATAAATAAAAATTGAACACTATTTTGCTTAATATTCGTCCTCTAATTTTCTTGGCATTCGTGCCTAATTTATGAATGAAACACATCGATTCAAAAAGTTTTCAGAAACACAGTTTAAGCGATATACAGGCATATCATGGTCAACTTTTTATTTAATGGTTGATCAATTGAAGAAACATGTTTTAACTCAAGGCAGACCGCCCAAGTTAAGTATTAAGGATCAGATTCTGCTCTGTCTAAGCTATTGGCGAGAATACCGAACCTTATTTCACGTTACTACGAGTTACGGAGTTTCAGAGCCAACAGCCTCAAGAATTGTAGGTCATGTCAAAGATTGGCTGATCAAGTCTGAACTAATACAATTTATAAAAGAACTCTAATATATGAACCGCTACCACAATTACAGCTATTTAATCTAAATCAACTGAATTAATAATTTTTCTTTTTAAAGACCATGTTTCTGTATCAACTAAAACAGTGAATAATTCAATATTATTATTCCGACTAAATTCTTTTAACTGTAAAATTTTAGGAACTTTATAACCATCGATTAAATTATCATACTTCCTTCTTTGATCACGATAACTATTTTCCCCAAGATATATCTCAACAAATGCATCTGATGGGATGCTTTTTAAGAATATACTTCTTGAACCAATATATTTTCTTTCCCACTGCTCTCCATCCAACTCAAATCTCTTATCTTCCTTTGAATGATAAGAATGGTATTCCTCACTCCCCAAACATTTCATTACCCTAACCTCCTCTTCATACGCCCAACATAATTGCTTATAAAGAACAGCATGTTTTAGTAATCTCTCATGAGATTCCCACCATATATGATGCTTACTTCCAATTTGCATTAATTGCACGGCATCTATTGAATTAATTGTTGTGGCACTGTATTCACATAAATTATCTCTCCTCTCTGAGCAGGTATCGTATAATTTTCAAAACTTTCTAAACCTGCCTTCTCTATATCAATCCCGATCACCATTCCTTTATGACTATCTGCATAATGAGACCACATTAAAGGATTTAAGGGGGCTCGAGTTAAAGACAATACTGCATATTTATTGATAAACCGACTTCTTACAGCTTGCGTTTCTACACCAACATTTACCGTTTCCCCCATTAAAGCTAAAGCCGTCACCTCAAATGGATCATTAAAATCGCGCGGCAAAGAAAAGCCTAAAGTACTTGTTTCTAATATTTTTAAACCAGCATCAAAGCCAACATATTTATATAAAATCATTAGACCTTGTATCTTGGAGGTTGTAGTGATTAGCTTCCACTATATGCAAATTGTAGAGTTTGTAATAGACCTAAGACTTTTAGTCTGTGCAAGAGATAAAACCTACAATTTGCCCTAACCACTTGCACAACTCTGGACGGGTAACTAAGCACTTTGATGCTGCATTCACAAGAAAAGACGGTGGTTATGCTAAAACAATAATTGAATAATTAAAGCAGGTAAAGATTATGTTTTATCTTGGTATTGATGTTGCTAAAGCTAAAATTGATTGCTGTTTAATTTTAGAAAATTCTGCAAATAAAAAGAAAAACCAAAACTTTTTCAAATACACCAAAAGGTTTTGAGCAACTTCAAATCTGGCTAAACCAGCATGCTGCAACTTCTACGCAGACCATTATCTTAATGGAAGCAACATCTATTTATCATGAACTCTTGGCTAAATATTTATTTGATGAGGGCTATCAAGTCTCTATAACCAATCCTGCCAGAGCTCGATATTTTGCTCAGAGTATGTCTAAGCTGAATAAAACAGACAAGGTAGATAGTGAGGTTCTAGCTCGATTTGCGATGACTGCCAATCTACATTTTTGGCAACCTTTACCCAAACATATTCAATTGCTGAATGCTTTACTGGATAGAAGAGCTGTTCTTTGTGAAGATTTACAACGTGAAAAGAATCGTTTGGAAAAAGCAGAGTCTACCTTCACGATGGAACCTGTACTTCAGTCTCTCCACAAGAGTATTGAACAGTTAAACAAACATATTCAGGGTATCGACCAACAAATTGATGATCACATTGATCAGAATCCTGATTTAAAAAATGATAAAGAACTGCTCAGCAGTATTCCAGCCATTGCAGATCGAACTAGTTTATTAATGCTCAGTTTCTTGCGCAGTCATACTTTTGAAAGAGCTAGTCAAGCGGCCGCCTTTGTTGGCTTGGTGCCCACTCAAAAGCAGTCAGGTAGCTCCATTCATGGCAGAAGCCATTTATCCAAAGCGGGCTCTTCCAAAATACGTGCCGGTTTATATATGGCAGCCATTGTCGCAACTCGGCATAATCCTCATATTAAAGGGATGAATGAAAGATTATTAGCTAATGGTAAAACCAAAATGATGGCGATTGGAGCTGCAATGAGAAAGTTGGTTCATCTTTGTTATGGTGTACTCAAACACCAACAGCCTTATCAAGCAGATTATTGAGCATGAATTTTCGATAATTTGCTTGACGTTTCAGACGGTATCTCTTGCGTTAGTCAAAATTTAATCAGTGATAAGCGTTGATTTTTAAATAAATATCAAAGTCTAAAATAATACTTTCGCAAGAGGTCTATTATTCTTATCCAATAAAAAACCCCACTTTGGCAGGGCTTTTATAGCATAAAAATCAGCCAATTAAGAGATTGGTTTTTCTATTTATCAACGATTTTGTTTGCTTGGCTCCAAGATATTAAAAAATAGGGAAAGCACTGCTTTCCCCATTTTTTAAGGCACGTAAACATAGAAATAAAAAACCCACTCAAATTAAGTGGGTTTTCGCATTCAAATCAATTGATTCGAGAAATTAGTTTTTCTCTTTATCTACGATTTTGTTTGCTTGGATCCAAGGTACGAAAAAAGAGGCAAGCGCTGCTTTCCTCTTTTTAAGGCACGAAACCTTAGTTCTTTTCTTTATCTACAATTTTGTTCGCTTGAATCCAAGGCATCATCGCACGTAACTTGTTACCAGTAACTTCGATACCATGAGCAGCATTTTGACGACGACGAGCAGTCATAGATGGGTAGTTCAACGCACCTTCTTGAATAAACATCTTCGCGTATTCGCCAGATTGAATACGTTTAAGCGCATTACGCATTGCTTCACGAGACTGTTCGTTGATTACTTCAGTACCCGTTACATATTCGCCGTATTCAGCGTTGTTTGACACTGAGTAGTTCATGTCCGCGATACCGCCTTCGAACATCAAGTCAACGATCAATTTAAGTTCGTGTAGACATTCGAAGTACGCCATTTCTGGAGCATAACCCGCTTCAACAAGAGTTTCGAAGCCCATTTTAACCAATTCAACAGCACCACCACAAAGAACTGCTTGCTCACCGAAAAGGTCAGTTTCAGTTTCTTCACGGAATGAAGTTTCGATGATACCTGTACGGCCGCCACCTACGCCTGAAGCGTAAGAAAGAGCAACGTTACGCGCATTACCAGAAGCATCTTGGTGAATCGCGATAAGATCAGGAACACCTGAACCACGTTGGTATTCAGAACGTACTGTGTGACCAGGAGCTTTAGGCGCAACCATGATTACGTCTAAGTCAGCACGTGGAACAACTTGGTTATAAAGAATCGAGAAACCATGAGCAAATGCTAAAGTCGCGCCTTGCTTGATGTTTGGCTCAATTACGTCACGGTAAAGTTGAGATTGGAACTCATCTGGAGTCAAAATCATCACTACGTCAGCTTGTGCTACAGCAGCAGGAACTTCAGCAACTTTAAGACCTGAATTTTCAGCTTTCTTCCAAGAAGCAGAGTTCGCACGTAAACCTACAGTTACGTCAACGCCAGAATCTTTCAGGTTAAGCGCATGCGCGTGGCCTTGTGAACCGTAACCAATGATCGCTACTTTCTTAGATTGGATGATAGATAAGTCACAGTCTTTATCGTAAAAAATTTGCATTGCTGTCTCCGCTTAAATGCTTGTTTGTCCGTTAAATCAGGCAATGACCCTTAAATTTACATTGCCTGATACCCTCTTCTTATTCAGATGAGGAAATACTTAAAATTTAGATGGTGAGTACTTTTTCGCCGCGTGCGATACCTGATACACCTGAACGAACCACTTCTAAAATCGTGTGTTCTGCAAGTGCATCAATAAACGCATCCACTTTTTCAGTGGTACCCGCGATTTGAATGGTATAGGTCGTTGGTGTTACATCGACAATCTGACCACGGAAAATATCTGCCGTACGTTTGATTTCGTCACGCGATGAACCCAATGCTTTGACTTTAATCAGCATCAATTCACGCTCAATATGTGCACCTTCAGACAGGTCAACCACTTTCACCACTTCAACCAGCTTGTTAAGCTGTTTGGTAATTTGCTCAATCTTGTGATCATCACCATAAGTGGTCAATGTCAAACGTGAAAGTGTTGGATCTTCAGTCGGGGCAACGTTCAATGTTTCGATGTTGTAGCCACGCTGTGAGAACAAACCCACTAAACGAGAAAGCGCGCCTGATTCGTTTTCTACGAGTACAGAGATAATATGTCTCATTTCGTGCGCTCCCCTTTAGCCAACCACATATCCTGCATCGATTGACCCGCAATCAACATCGGATAAACGTGTTCGGTACGATCTACCATAACGTTAATAAATACGCACTTGTCGTTAATTGCCATCGCTTCTGCAAGCTTCGACTCTAGTTCATCGGCATGATTAATCTGAATACCGACATGACCATAGGCTTCCATCAGTTTGGCAAAATCAGGCAATGAATCTACATAAGAACTTGAATGACGTCCTTCATAGTTCATATCTTGCCACTGCTTCACCATCCCTAAAGACTGGTTATTCAGGCACAGGATTTTGACGTTCAGGCCATATTGCTTACAGGTCGACAGTTCCTGGATACACATCTGAATCGATGCTTCACCGGTGATACACACCACTTGCTGTTCCGGGTATGCAAGCTTCGCAGCCATTGCATACGGCAAGCCTACACCCATGGTGCCTAGACCACCTGAGTTGATCCATTGACGTGGACGTTTGTATTTGTAATACATCGCACCAAACATCTGATGCTGACCGACATCAGAAGTAATGATCGCTTCGCCATTGGTCACTTTATCCAATGCCTGAACCACTTGTTGTGGCTTCATCACGCCATCAACACCCGCTTCAAAACGACCGCCATGAACCTTGCGCCATTCATTGATCTGTTTCCACCATGCCGCAATCGCTTCAGGATTTGGCTTAGAAACATTAAGCTGTTTCAACTGGTTCAACATCTCATTCAGTACAGGCTCTACAGCACCGACAATTGGAATGTGCGCCATAATGGTTTTTGAGATTGTCGCTGGGTCGATATCTATATGAATGACTTTAGCATTTGGACAGAATTTTGCAGGATTGTTGGTCACACGGTCATCGAAACGCGCACCCACACACAGAATTACATCTGCATTGTGCATGGTCATGTTAGCTTCATAAGTACCGTGCATACCCAACATACCGATGAACTGTTCATCATCACCCGGGAATGCGCCAAGACCCATCAAGGTATTGGTCACTGGATAACCCAATAGATGCGCAAGCTCTGTCAACTGTGCTGAAGCATTGCCTTGAACCACACCACCGCCTGAGTAAATAACTGGGCGTTTAGCATGGATCAGTTCTTCAATCGCTTTACGAATTTGACCTGAGTGACCACGGAACGGTGGCTGATACGAACGCATCTTCACTTTTTCTGGGTATTCGTAAGCAAATTTCTCTGCAGGATTGGTCGCATCCTTTGGAATATCAATCACTACAGGACCTGGACGACCTGAAGACGCAATATAGAAGGCTTTCTTGATAATCGCAGGAATTTCGCTGGCATGACGCACCTGGAAGCTATGTTTCACGATAGGACGTGAAATACCGACCATATCGGTTTCCTGAAATGCATCTTCACCAATCAGATGACTCGCAACCTGACCTGACAAAATCACCATCGGGATTGAGTCCATATAGGCCGTTGCAATTGGGGTCACCGTGTTGGTTGCGCCCGGACCTGAAGTCACCAGCACAACACCGGTCTTGCCTGTCACGCGTGAGTAAGCATCGGCCATGTGACCAGCAGCCTGTTCGTGACGTACGAGATAATGATTGATTCTGTCTTGTTGAAATAGCGCATCATAAATATGAAGAACTGCGCCGCCTGGGTATCCAAAAACATGTTCAACGCCTTCGTCCGCTAATGCGCGAACAAGCATTTCACCACCAGATAGAAGTTCCAACGTGATTCACCCTAATATTATTCACTGCACAAATGGGAGGCATTTGCAGTGTTTCGTTTGTTAACTGTCTGCACTGTTATAGCACACAAATTTCATAGTTTTCAAAGCAATAGGAAAAAAATCTGATCTCTTCACTGTTCGAGCAATACGGGATCTAAAACATGTTGGGATAAACATATTTTGCTTAGCTTTGTTCAATTTCTCGGCTAGAAAAATCGCCCACTGCATGAAATGACACTTAGTCGAAGGGTGATCGATCTAAGGCATATAAAACTATTGCAGCATTCTTGTGTTTTCAGGCTTTAAAGTCAAGTTTAAAAAACAGACAATCCATACTTACTAGTGCCTAGATCTGCTGTTTTTAACAGCAATATCAGCTCATAGCCATGCATTGACTGTCTTGTCTATTCATCTAATCCAATAAAATTCATAGAGTTAATGGTTTAATTTTATAAATTTTTAATATGTCTTATATAAAAAAAATGAATGAATTTTTATTAAATGAAAGGAAATTGTTTATCAATAAATTTTGTATACGAAGATTTATCTCTGATTTCTTACACGCTAGAGTGGGTTTGTTTAAGCGATTAACATCGAATAAAGCAGATAAAAATCCATCACTTTTACTGAAAATATCACTACAATCATTGCAGTATTCCATGCCTAGCAAGCCGAGGCCCAAGAACAATGAAAATATCTTTTTTAACCGCCTTCAGTCTAAGCTGCGCAATATCTCTGGGCATCTATAGCACCAGTGCGTCAGCAATCCAGTATTATAAATGGGTCGATGCCAAAGGTATCACGCATTATACCAAGACCCCACCGCCAAAATCTGCGAAAAAAGCCACCACAGTGGATACTTATGGCTGGAAAAATTCAGCACCGGCATCCTCAAAACCGGCTGAAACTGAAGCTCAAACCGAGAACACGTCGCAAGAACAACAGCAACAAGCCCCTCAAGTTCCTGCGAATCAGGACCAGCAACAACGTGAAGCCAACGAAGCCTTGCAGCAATCTAAAAATCGTGCAGTGGCTTTATAAGATACCTCTCTTACTAGAACAGCAGGTTTTTTCTTCGGGAAATGCCGGCGCAAAATTCACTTTTAGGTGCATTTTGCGCTATGCTGTGCAACAGACTTTTTTCACCGTAATTCACTGATACGTTTATGACTACTCACATTGATTCCGAATATCAAGCCAGTGCGATTGAGCCTCAAGTCCAACAGGATTGGGAATCTCGCAAAGCCTTTAAAGTTGCCGACAAAGTAGAAGGTCCACGTCGTTATATTCTCTCGATGTTCCCTTACCCAAGTGGCAAGCTGCATATGGGTCATGTGCGTAACTATACGATTGGTGACGTGATCAGCCGTTTCCATCGCTTAAAAGGTGAAACTGTCCTGCAACCGATGGGTTGGGATGCTTTCGGTCTGCCTGCTGAAAACGCAGCGATTGCACACCAGGTTGCACCGGCAAAATGGACATTTGAAAATATTGCTTACATGCGTGACCAGTTGAAAAAACTCGGTCTAGCCGTAGATTGGGATCGTGAATTTGCGACCTGTACCCCTGAATACTATCGTTGGGAACAATGGCTATTTGTTCAGCTTTATAAAAAAGGCTTGATCTACCGTAAGCTTTCAACCGTGAATTGGGATCCGGTCGATCAGACTGTTCTTGCCAACGAACAGGTTGAAAATGGTCGTGGCTGGCGTTCAGGTGCATTGGTAGAAAAGCGTGATATTCCAATGTACTACTTCCGCATCACTGATTATGCGCAAGAGTTACTTGACGATTTAGACACGCTTAAAGATGGCTGGCCACAACAAGTGTTGACCATGCAGCGTAACTGGATTGGCCGCTCACAAGGGATGGACATCACTTTCCCTTCAGCAAATCCTGACGTGTATGCAGATGGTTTAACGGTATTTACTACCCGTGCCGATACCTTGATGGGCGTAACGTATGTTGCAGTTGCAGCAGAACACCCGATGGCGCTGAAAGCGGCTGAAACAAACCCAGAATTGGCTGCATTCATTGAAGAATGCCGTATGGGTTCTGTGGCAGAAGCGGATCTTGCGACTGCCGAGAAGAAAGGCATGGCAACCGGTCTTTCTGTGAAGCATCCTGTGACTGGCGAAGAAGTTCCGGTTTGGATCGCCAACTATGTATTGATGTCTTATGGTTCAGGTGCAGTGATGGCAGTTCCATCACACGATGAACGTGACTTCGAATTTGCCAATAAATATGGCTTGACCATCAAGCAAGTGATTGATGCTAAAGGCGCAGATGATGCTGACTTTGATGCGACTCAATGGCAAGAATGGTATGGCTCGAAAGAAGGTAAACTGGTCAATTCAGCCGAATTTGACGGTCTAGATTTCCAAGGTGCATACGATGCATTCCTTGCTAAATTAGAACCAACAGGCCTAGCAAGTTCTAAAGTTCAATTCCGTCTACGTGACTGGGGGGTTTCCCGTCAGCGTTATTGGGGTTGTCCAATTCCAATGATTAACTGTCCATCATGTGGTCAAGTGCCAGTACCTGAAGAGCAGCTTCCTGTGGTTCTTCCGACTGACGTTGTTCCAGATGGTTCAGGTAACCCACTGAACAAAATGCCTGAGTTCTATGAAACGACTTGTCCAAGCTGTGGTGGCGACGCACGTCGTGAAACAGATACGCTTGATACATTCGTAGAATCGTCTTGGTACTATGCACGTTATGCATCTCCAGACTTTACGGGTGGCATGGTGAAACCTGAAGCAGGTCAAACCTGGCTTCCTGTGAACCAATACATCGGTGGTGTTGAACACGCGATTCTGCACTTACTTTATGCACGCTTCTTCCACAAATTGATGCGTGATGAAGGCGTGGTACAAGGCAATGAACCATTCACTAACTTGTTAACGCAAGGGATGGTGCTAGCAGATACCTTCTATCGTGAAGCAGACTCAGGTAAGAAAACCTGGTTTAATCCGGCAGATATCGAGCTTGAAAAAGACGAAAAAGGCCGTGTGCTTTCTGCCAAATATAAAGAAGATGGCCAAGACGTTATCGTTGGTGGTCAGGAAAAAATGTCGAAATCGAAAAATAACGGTATCGACCCGCAATCGATTATTGACCAGTACGGCGCAGATACGGCACGTGTGTTCATGATGTTCGCGGCTCCACCTGATCAATCACTTGAATGGTCTGATGCCGGTGTTGAGGGTGCAAACCGCTTCCTGAAACGTGTATGGCGTTTAGCAACAGGCTTCCTTGAAAAAGGTAACGGTGCATCAAACATCGACAAAGCGGCACTGTCTACGGCTGCACAAGACTTGCGTCGTAAGACACACGAAACCATCCAAAAAGTCGGTGATGATATTGAACGTCGTCATGCATTTAACACTGCCATTGCTGCATTGATGGAACTTTTAAATGCTAACAACAAATTTGAAGCTCAAGATGACAATGACGTTGCTGTCGCACGTGAATCGATTACCACGCTGTTAACTTTACTTGCACCATTTGCACCGCATTTAAGCCAGACTTTATTGGCTGAATTTGGGATTGAATTGAATTCAACTTTATTCCCTGCGGTAGATGAATCTGCGCTGACACGTAATACGCAAACCATCGTGGTTCAAGTCAACGGTAAGCTTCGTGGCAAGTTAGAAGTATCTGTAGATGCCTCTAAAGATGACATCTTGGCTCAAGCCAAAGCATTGCCTGAAGTTCAGCAATTCTTGACGGGTCCAACCAAGAAAGAAATTGTGGTACCGAATAAATTAGTGAATTTGGTGGTTTAAATCCTTAAGTTCCCTCTCCTCTCAGGAGAGGGCTAGGGAGAGGTAAATATATAACCCCTCATCCTAACCTTCTCCCAGAGGGAGAAGGAACTTTCTGAAGGATTTCACAATTCCCAAACAAAGCCCGTTGCCAGCCAACGGGCTTTGACTTTACAATCCAGTTCAGGATTTCAAATATTCCCCTTCGGGAAGCATAGAGGGCAACACATGCATTTGGGCAAACATTTAGCAGCAATTGTTTTAACTTGTGGTCTGAGTGCAGGCTTAGTCGGCTGTGGCTTTCATCTGAAAGGAACCAATCCGAGCTCCGCCCCTGTTGCTTACTCTGTCATGAGCCTGTCTTTACCGCCCAATACTGAAGAACTGCAAGAGAAACTGGCAGTTTACCTCGGTGCTGCAGGCGTACAGCTGAGTAATGCACCCAATGCTTATGTGTTACGTGTCCTGGATTACACCCCTCGCCGTCTGGAACTGAACGGTAAACTAGTTGAAACCTTGTTACGTTTAAACGTGACTTTCCGGATTGAAGATGCACAAGGCAATCCGATCACTGAACCACGCACTGTCGTGGCAACACGTACGTATCAATATGATATTGAAACGGTCAACACCGATGACCAGGAACAAAAATATCTGAATCAGGTCATTATTGATGATGTGGCGCAGCAGATCGCGCGTCAGATTTCATCGAACCGCTTACCCTTAGCCAAACAAAATACCTCAGCGCAACCTGCTCAATAAGACCTCTTTATGAAACTTGATTATCTGCAAGCCCTGAAACGTGTCGATGAAGCTCGCGGTGCTTGGGTCTTGCATGGTCAAGAGCCTTTGCTGGAACAGAATTTAATTGATGCCTTTCGGGCCAGCTGGCAAAAGCAGGACATTGAACGTCAACGCTATGACATTAGTTCGGTCGCCGACTGGAAAACCGTCTTTAATGCCTTGAACAGCTTGTCGCTGTTTTCAACCCAGTTGGCGATTGAAGTACATGGCAATATCAAACCGGATGCCAGCGCAATCAAGTTACTGAAAAACTATTTGCAGCATAATGAACAAAACCTGCTGTTGGTGGTGATGCCCAAACAAGATAGTAATAGCCTGAAATCCAGTTTCTTTCAGCTGATTGATGCCAATGGTGTGAATGTTTCGCTGGTGGCCAATTATCCAAAAGACCGGCAGCAGATTCTGGGTATTGAAGCTGAAAAACTCGGCATTCGTTTAGCCAATGATGCCTGGCAATGGCTGGAACAACATCATGAGCACAACCTGCTTGCAGCAAAGAACAGCCTGATGCGGGTTAGCGATACCTTTGCTGAAGTCGATATCATTCAGGTTGATCATTTATATGCATGTTTACAAGATCAGTCACGTTATAGCACCTATGATTTGAGCGATGCCCTGCTACAAGGTAATCTTTCCCAGTCGATCAAAATTTTTCAGTATCTAGTCGTTTCAGGTGAACCGATGAGCCTGATTTTATGGAGTCTCAGCAAGGAAATGCGTCTGTTGATGCAGCTGTTTGAACAACCGCAAAATGCCTTGCAAATCGGGATCTGGAAAACCAAAGTCGGGTTATATCAACAAGCCTTGCGCCGTCTCAGCCCACAGACTTTTCTGGCCTGGCCGGGGTTATTATTAAGAATTGATGCCTCAATTAAAGGACTCGAACATGAAAATCCGGAGCATTTGGTACTACAGGCGATTTCCAGTATCTGTGGCAAGCCCCTATTTCACTAAGTCTTTGTCAAAATTCGAAAAATAAAATAATAATCATTCCTATTAGTTTAAAAAAATACACGATTTATCCTAATTTCGCTTTTATAATCGTTCACAATTCTCTGATTTTGAACCGATATTGATCATGCCAAAAATAAAACCGACGAAATTGATTATGGCCGCCGTGATTGCCATTGCGCTCATCGCTGCGGGGTGGTACTTCCTCAAACCCAAAGAACAGCCTCCGCAATATATTACGGCTGAAGTCACCCAGGGCGATATCGAAAGCTCTGTACTGGCGACTGGTATTCTGGAAGCGACCAAGATGGTCAGCGTGGGGGCGCAGGTTTCGGGTCAGGTCAGAAAAATGTATGTAGAACTGGGCGATCAGGTCAAGCAAGGTCAGCTGATTGCGCGGATTGACTCCGTTCGTCAGGAAAATGATTTAAAAACCGCTGAAGCCAGCATTAAAAATCAGATGGCACAACTTGCAGTAAGACAAGCGAATTTGGCCAAAGTTGAAGCTGAATACAACCGTCAGAAAGCCATGTATGCACAGGATGCCACTTCTCGCTCAGAGCTGGAGTCGGCATTTGCGAACTATAAAACAGCACAAGCGGATATCACCGCCATCAATGCGCAGATTGAACAGTCACGTTTGACGCTGGCCACAGCTAAAGAAGATCTTGGCTATACCCAGATTGTGGCACCGATGGATGGCACGATTGTGGCGATTGTGACCGAAGAAGGTCAGACTGTAAACGCCAACCAGAGTGCGCCGACTATTGTGAAACTGGCAAAACTGGACACCATGACCATTAAAGCTGAAATTTCTGAAGCAGATGTCATGAAAGTTGAAGAAGGTCAAACGGTTTATTTCACTACCTTAGGCAATAACGAGAAAAAGATTTACGCCAAACTGCGTCAAGTTGAGCCTGCACCCAATTCAATTAATACCGATAGCAATACATCAAGCTCATCTTCAAGTTCTGCGGTTTATTACAACGCATTGTTCGATGTCCCGAATGAAGATGGAAAATTGCGTATTGATATGACGGCGCAAGTTTACATCGTGCTGGATGAAGCCAAAAATGTACTGACCATTCCTGCTGCAGCCATTCAAGGTTCAAACCGTCCGCCACGTGCCAATCGTGGTGAAGCGCGTGGTGAGGGTTCTCGCGGTGAAGGCAGTCCGGCATCACGTCCTGAAGCTGAATCGGCTCAAGGCAATCGCCCTGCCGGTGAACGTCCAGCGCGTCTAAACCTGTCTGAAGCAGAACTTGCATTGATTGAGCAAGGTAAAGCACAACGTGGCATGGTTCGTGTCTTGCAAGCCGATGGTACTGCGAAACCAACCCCTGTATTAATCGGCTTGAATAACCGTGCGACTGCGCAAGTGCTGAAAGGTTTAAAACGTGGTGATCAGGTGGTGATTGCCGATGGTTCTGACACCTCCAATGATGCAGCAAAACGCGGTGGCAATAGCCGTGGCCCAATGAGAATGTAAGCATGAATTCACAACAACAGCCTCTCCTCGAGGTGAAAAATCTGGTTCGTGAATTCCCTGCGGGTGAAAGCACTGTCCAGATTTTAAAAGGGGTGAATCTAGAGATTTATCCGGGTGAACTGGTGGCGATTGTCGGTCAGTCCGGTTCCGGTAAATCGACCCTGATGAACATTCTGGGTTGTCTGGACAAACCGACCACGGGTAGCTACAAGGTCAAAGGCCGTGAAACTCGGGAACTGGAAGCGGATGAACTGGCGCAATTACGCCGTGAATATTTCGGCTTTATTTTTCAGCGTTATCATCTGCTGGGCGATTTAAATGCAGCAGGCAATGTCGAAGTCCCTGCGATTTATGCCGGTGCGGATTCATCTGAACGGCATGCGCGAGCCGTCAAGATTCTGACTGATCTCGGTCTGGGTGAAAAAACCCAGAACCGTCCGAGCCAGCTCTCTGGTGGTCAGCAGCAACGGGTTTCGATTGCCCGTGCGCTAATGAATGGCGGTGACGTGATTCTGGCCGATGAACCGACAGGTGCATTGGACAAGAACAGCGGTATTGAAGTGATGCGTATTTTGCGTGAACTGAATGCCAAAGGTCATACCATCATTCTGGTCACGCATGATCATAATGTAGCGAAAAATGCGACCCGGATTATCGAGATTTCAGACGGTAATATCATTTCCGACCAGCCCAATGTTCCTGAAGTCGAAGAGCATCTGGAAAAACAGCCGCTGATCCGCAGTGAACAAAAGAAGATTTCTTCATGGCGTTCTGCAGTTGACCGTCTCGGTGAAGCTTTCCGTATGGCCTTGCTGGCCATGAATGCACATCGCATGCGGACTTTCTTGACCATGCTCGGAATCATTATCGGTATTGCTTCGGTGGTCTCGGTGGTGGCACTCGGTAATGGCTCACAAAAGCAGATTCTGGAAAATATCAGCAGTCTGGGGACCAATACCATTACCGTATTTCAGGGTCGAGGCTTTGGGGATAATTCCAGATCTTCACAGTCCAAAACCCTGATTCCGGCCGATGCCGATGCGCTGGCTGAACAACCGTATGTCGATGGCGTTAGCCCATCGGTGAATAGCAGTGTCACCGGCCGTTATAAAGAAATCGAAGCTTCAACCACGGTCAACGGCGTCAGTGAGGATTTCTTCTATGTACGTGGCATGACGTTCCAGTCCGGTCAGCCTTTTGACCGCAGTAGTGTCATGCAACAGGCGCAAGATGTCGTCATTGACACCAATACCAAAAATACCTTCTTTAAGGATGGCACCAATCCGGTGGGTCAGGTGATTTTACTCGGGAGCGTACCGAGCCGGATTATCGGGGTGATTGACGCGCAAAAAGGCATGATGGGCAATAATGACAGCCTGAATGTCTATCTGCCGTATTCCACCGTGATGAGCCGTATGCTGGGTCAATCCAATGTTCGCAGCATCATTGTGCGGATTAAGGATGAATACCCAAGTGCGGCGGCTGAAAATGCGATTCTGAATCTGCTGGTACAGCGACATGGCGCGCAGGATGTGTTTACCCAGAATGCCGACAGTATTCGTGAAACCATTCAGCAAACCACGGCGACCATGACTCTGCTGATTTCAGCAATTGCGGTAATTTCACTGGTGGTCGGCGGAATTGGGGTCATGAATATCATGCTGGTATCGGTAACCGAACGTACTCAGGAAATTGGTGTGCGTATGGCGGTGGGTGCCCGTCAAAGTGATATTTTGCAGCAATTCCTGATTGAAGCCGTTCTGGTCTGTATCTTGGGTGGTATTTTGGGTGTGCTGCTTTCCCTCGGGATTGGCCAATTAATTACCCATTTTGCCGGCGGTACTTTCCAGATGGCGTATTCAACCACTTCGATTGTAGCGGCCTTTGTCTGCTCAAGCCTGATCGGGATGGTGTTTGGCTTTATCCCGGCACGTAACGCTGCTCGTCTGAATCCAGTCGATGCGCTCTCTCGCGAATAAGGAATCTGATATGCAAATGAATTTAACCAAGCTTGCCAGTGCCCTGTTGCTGGGAAGCTCGCTGGTCGGTTGTGCCGCAGTGGTGAAAACCCCCTATGAACAGCCTGCGATCAATATGCCGGGTAGCTTTCAAAACAATAAGGTGCTTAGTCAGCAGATTCATGCTGATATTTTGGCAGATCAATGGTGGACTTTATTTAAAGATCCGCAATTAAATAATTTGGTGAATGAAGTATTGGCGCAGAATACCGATCTGGCAGTGGCCGGCATCAGTTTACAACAGGCCCGTATTCAAGCCAGACAAGCTCAAAGTCAGCAAGGCGTTCGCGTCGGTGATGCAAGAATTTCAACGGGCCATCGTTTTAGCCTAGATGGTGGCGGCGATTCTTCGACGGGTCTTTCACTGGGTTATCCGGGCTTAAGCTATGAACTGGATCTGTTTGGCAAACTGGCCAATCAAACCGAAGCCGCTCGCTGGGAGGCCTTAGCCTCTGAAGAAGACTTGCAGGCAACTGCTCAGAGCCTGATCGGCACCACAGCGCAACTCTATTGGCAACTGGCTTATCTGAATGAACGTTATAGCGTGGTACAGCAAAATCTGGCGACCGCGCAAAAAACCTATGATCTGGTGCGAGTGCAATATCGTGCCGGCGCAGTATCCGGTCTGGATTTAACCCAGGCGGAACAGGCGATTCAAAGCCAACAGGCAACCTTAAGCCAGATTGAACAACAACGTGTGGAAACACGTACCGGACTCGCGGTATTGCTGCACATGCCGGTTCAACAGCTCGCGATTCAAGAGCCAAGCCGTTTACCGAATATTCAATTGCCGAGTATTCAGGCTGACTTACCGGCGAGTTTATTGTCACGTCGTCCTGATCTTCGAGCGACTGAACTGCGCTTGCGTAAGGCACTAGCTAATAAAGATGCCAACAAAGCCAGCTACTATCCATCCATTAGTTTGACCGGTAATCTGACCACCGGTATTGGCAGCAGTACTTCCCTCTCGAATGCCCTGAAAAATCCGGTTGCAACTTTAGGTGCTGGTCTGACTTTGCCTTTCCTGCAATGGAATGACATGAAACGTGATCTGCAAGTCAATGAGCTGGAATATGAAAAAGCCATTATCCAGTATCGCCAGACCATGTATGAAGCCTTTGCTGATGTGGAAAATGCCTTGTCGAATCGTACTGAGCTCACTAAGCAGGTGACTTTGCAGCAACGGAATGTTGAGCTGGCAGAAAGAACTGAACGCTTGACTGAAGTGCGTTATCGTAATGGTGCAGTAGCCTTGAAAAACCTGCTGGATGCACAGGAAACCACGCGCAATGCACGGCTGTCCTTGGTGCAAACCCGACAGAACCAATACAATGCCTATGTCACCTTGATGCAGGCATTGGGTGGTAGCCCGATTAAACAGTTGCCTTAACAAAGCTTAATCCATAAAAAAACCGCTGCCAAACAGCGGTTTTTTTAGTTCATATGATTTGAGTCAGTTTATTTCATTTGCAAATACGCATTCACATTTTTCAATAATTCAATTGATCGCTCATGTCCGAGCAAACTGCCTTTTTCCAGCCAGTCCCGTGCGATTCCGATATCACGCTCTACACTAATACCCTTGGTATATAAACGCCCAAGATGGCTATAAGCATCCGCATTCACCTGCACTGCCGCCTGCTGATAATAGTGTACGGCTTGCTCAATATTATTCTCAACACCTTGACCCTGCTCATATGCTTCACCCAGAGCATTCAGTGCTACACCATTCTGCTGAGCGGCTGCTTTTTGCAGATAGCTCAAGCCTAAGGCAATATCCTGCGCAATCTGTTGGCCTTTAAGATATTTCAAGCCCAATTCTGCCTGTGCCTGGGCATGACCCAATTGCGCAGCCTGATGCAGATAACGATTGGCCAGCTCTGCATTATTGATATACACAGGATAAATGCCTAACAGGGCTTGATACAGAAACCATGCCGCCTCTTTCGAACCTTTCGCAACCGCCTGATTCAGGTACTGGACAGCTTTATCACGTATCGGTAAGGGATATTCAGCCAGACTATAAAACCGGCCGACGATATAAATTAAATCCGCTTCAGACTGAGCCACAATCTGCCAATAGTGCTGTGCCGCGCTCTGAATCATTTGTGTGGCTTTGGCAATGTCTTTTACTGTACCGACACCATTTAAATAACACAGCGCTAGCCCCATCTGTGCAGACACATCATCAGGACTAAGCTGATAGGCAGCCTGATATAACTCAAATGCTTTTTGCGGTTCGTTGGCCACCAGGTGCTGCTCAAAATACAGCGCAGCAATCATGCATAATGCAGGCGCATGCTGACTGTTGGCCGCTTCCGACCAGTAACGAAATGCCATGGTTTCATTTTTATCAACATACCAGCCATGAAAATAAGCCAGCCCGATTAAAGTCTTGGCTTGTGCATCGGCATGCTCTTTGGACTGCTGCAATAAATGCTGGAACACGCGTTGACGCTGGTCGGTATCGATACGGCCTTGTAACACACCGGCATAATAATCATAGAGACCTTTCTGGTCACCGAGACTAATACAGCGTTTAATAAATTGCAGGGCTTGGGTCGGGTCTTGCGGTAGAATCTGACCACGCGCATAATCATCGGCGATCTGCTGATTAGCGGCCAAATGATCTTGTTGTGCCGCCAGAAACAGATAATGAATTCCTTGCACTAAATCTTGGGTTGTTGAATCTGCCAAATAATACTGAGCCAACTGATACTGCGAATTGGCATGACCCTGCCCGGCATTTTGAATGAATAATGCCAGACGCTGTTTTTCTGCAGTCATCTCGTTTTGAGGCTGGCCTTCGGTAGAAGAAAGTTCAGTAATACGATATTGGGCATCCAGATTGCCACGTGCTACCGCATGTCGGTACCAATACAAAGCTTTTTCCGGGTCAGCCTGTTGATATGCCTCCCCTTCATGAATCCGCCCCAAATGATAAGCCGCTTCATCACTGCCCAAGCGAAAGGCTTTGTCCAGGTAGCTGATGGCTTTTTCAGTATTTTGCTCATGCCCTAGACCTTGCAGATGCATTAGGCCCATACCTACATAGGCTTGTGGAATTTCCTGTTGCTGAGCCAGTCCCTGATAAATCTGATAGGCACGTTCATAATTCGGATGTTCCGGATCTGAACTCAAACGTGCTGCATGTTTCAGTTGAGCATCAATCTGCTCAATCCATAAATCATGTTGTACAGCCTTCGCCTGATCACGTTTCACCGGATCCGGACGTTTCCACATCCAGATCGCCAACGCCCCTATCCCCAAAATCAGTACCAGCAAGAACCACATAGCTGCTCCAAAACATTATTTTTGTTCTGCGAATGAATCCTTTCATTCTAAACGCCAGTTTAAAAAAAGCACATAGATTGTGCTTTTTATTTTTTAAATCAGGCTTTTGCTCTTTTATTATCGAGTTTTTTCAAGCCTTCTGCTACAGCGACCATGGCAAAGCTTGAAGTTACCACCACGGCAGAGCCATAACCACCACAGCGCAAGCCGGCACTGGCGCAGACATCGGCACTGGAGAATGGATTATCGATGGAATAGACACAAGTAATGCCGAATTTTTCTTTGGGCTTTTTGCAGATGCCTTTGCTGCGTAACTGGGCACGTAATTTGGCCAGCATCGGATCCTGTTCGGTTTTAGATAAATCGGCGACCCGAATTTTCAGCGGGTCCAGTTTACCCCCTGCCCCGCCCGATACAATTAAAGGAATCTTGTTAAAGCGACAATGTAGCATCAGAGCAAATTTGGCTTTGACATCGTCAATACAGTCGAGGATTAAATCTGGATCACCTGCTAAAGTTTCTTTGATATTTTCAGGCGTCAGGTAATCATCAATCAGATTAATTTTAATGCGTGGATTAATTGCGCGGCAACGCTCGGCCATGACTTCAATTTTTTCATGACCCAAGGTGGTACTCATGGCAGGTAACTGACGGTTAATATTAGACGCGGCCACCACATCCATATCGACCAAGGTCAGCTCGCCCACACCACTACGTGCCAGTGCTTCTACCGCCCATGAACCTACGCCCCCGATACCAATCACCATCACATGACTTTTTTCATAATGGTTAAAGCTGTCTTCTCCATAAATTTTGGCAACACCAGCAAAACGGCGGTCATATTCATCATCTTGAAGCAGGTCGGTCATAGGTCATCTATAGCAATAAAAATACCGGATCATTTTAACAAAATCCGCTTTTCTTTACCGCCACTAAATTTTTGATCGATTTAAATGACATTCAGACCGGATGAGAGCGACAACTCACTCGAGATTGATTAAAATATCAACAAATTAATTCTATGTCATTTGGCCAAAAGGAGTGAAATGTCATGCTATTTAACACCCTTTTGGGTTTGAACATACTTTGTATCGGGCTTTATTTTTATGTTCTGATCAGCCAAAAAAACAAAAATTATTATCTCAGTATTCTCATTCGTTTAATGACTTTAGGATTATTTGGCTTGGTTATTTTCGATCGTTATGAAACACAGAATCATCTGATCATGTTATTGCTCTTGTGGGTAGGCTTTGAAAGCATGGAGCAGTTTTACGCTAGAAAAAAATCCAGTTCAGTAAAATAAAAAAGAGGCTTGCGCCTCTTTTCAATTCATCGGAATTTAGTCTTTATTCATGATAAAGAAATATTGACGATAATATTTCAGTTCTGCAATCGAATCGCGAATATCATCCATCGCCAGATGCGAGGCATTTTTCTTGAGACCGCTCATGATTTCCGGGCGCCAGCGTTTGGCTAGTTCTTTCACTGAAGAGACATCCAGATTACGGTAATGGAAATACTGTTCCAGTTCAGGCATCAAACGGTGCAGGAAGCGACGATCCTGACAGATCGAGTTACCACACATCGGTGAAGATTTTGGATTGACCCATTTTTTCAGGAATTCAAGGGTTTGCTGCTCGGCATCCTGAGCGGTCAGTTTACTGCGACGCACACGCTCAATCAGACCGGACTGACCATGCTGGCGAGTGTTCCACTCATCCATGGCATTTAACAGACGTGCAGGCTGATGTACCGCAAGCACAGGACCTTCAGCCAAAATATTCAAATTGTCATCGGTTACAATTGTTGCAATTTCAATAATTTGATCATTGTCTGTGTCTAGACCTGTCATTTCAAGGTCAATCCAAATCAGGCGGGTATCAGCGGTGCTGCTCATAAATGTGCAATCTTATTGGGTTTAAAAACAACTATAGTAGCAAATTAATTACATCTTGGGTGTCATTCGGGGGCTGCTTCATGCTATTTTTGCCATCTGATTTACCCGGTTTTTTTAGGATATGAATGGCCTTAATACGTAAGCGTCGTCTGACAGAGCAACAACAGCGCCGCATTCAGAAACAACAGAAAACACGTCAAGAAGATCTCGATACCTCCAGTGATCTTGAAGGTTTAGTGGTGCAACATTATGGCCGCCAACTTGAAGTGCAAGCTTTGTCTCGCCCTGACATTCACCCTGAAAAACCTGTGGTCGCCGATGGTGAGCCTGAACCTTTCTGGAAAGAGATTGAACTGGACAGCGTCTGGCGCTGTCATACTCGAACCAATCTGGATTTATTGGTCACGGGTGACCGGGTCAAATGGCAAGCCGATCCGAATACCGGTTTAGGAATTATCACCGCGATTCATCCCCGAAAATCCTTATTGACACGCCCCGACCGCTATCACAAGGTTAAACCGGTAGCGGCCAACATTTCACTGATTGTGATCGTGTTTGCACCATTGCCTGAGCCAGCGCCGGGCCTGATCGACCGTTATCTGGTGGCCTGTGCCGATGCCGATATTCCTGCATTGCTGGTGATGAATAAAGCCGATTTGTTAAAAGAAAACGATCCGATTCTGACTCTGCTGCAAGAATATCAAGATCTCGGTTATGAAGTGATGCAGACCCAATCCGATGGCGACCTGACTGCACTGTCTAATCGTCTGGAAAATGAAACGGTGGCTTTCGTCGGTCAATCGGGTGTGGGTAAAAGCACGCTGATTAATGCCATCGTGCCGGATGCCGCACAGAAAACCAATATTATTTCGGAAAACTCGGCACTCGGTCAGCACACCACGACGTCAACGCGCTTGATCGGTTTTGGTGAAGGTGCGGCCCTGATTGATTCTCCGGGAATTCGTGAATTTGGCCTGTGGCACCTGACTTTAGATAAGGTACAAAGCGGCTTTCCTGAAATTGAAAACCTGCTCGGCCATTGTCAGTTCCGTAACTGTACCCATAAGCATGAAAAACAATGTGCTTTGCGTCAGGCTGCGGCCGCAGGTGAAATTTTACCGCGCCGACTGGACAGCTATTTACGTTTAATCGACGAAATCACTGAAGCACAGCAAAAAAATTAATTTTCTTAACCCTTGGCCCTTGAAGCGGTGATTTTGATCACCATATTTATGAGCTATACTCTTGGCAATTTTAAAATTGTAATTAGGTGAATTGTGGAACGTTGGTTCGAGTTTATGGGGAATCACCCCTTCTTATTTGGAACACTCGCGGTATTAGTGGTTTTGTTCTTCATTATCGAAGGTCAACGTAACGGTCGCAAAATTTCTCCGCAATCGCTGGGAATTTTAGTCAAAGCAAAAAATGCCATGCTGGTTGATCTACGTGATGCCAAAGACTTCCGTGAAGGTCATATCAGCGGCAGCCGTAATATTCCATATAGCCAGATTACAAAACATGTTGAAGAGCTGAAAGCATCTGATCGCCCTTTGGTGTTCATTTGTAACCTTGGACAGGTGGCTGGTACTGCATTACAGCAGGTTGGTCATGCCGATGCCTACCGTCTTGATGGCGGCGTCAGCAACTGGAAAGCTCAAGGTTTACCTTTGGTGAAAAGCAAATAATCCACGAACAGGAGATTGATCATGGCTGAAGTTACTATTTACTCGACGACAGTGTGTCCTTATTGCGTGCGTGCAAAACAGCTACTGGAACGTAAGGGTGTGGCATATAAAGAGATTAACTTGTCTCAAGAAGCGCCTGAAGTACGTCTTGAATTGATGCAGCGTACCAATCACCGTACCGTGCCACAAATTTTTATTAATGATCAGTTCATCGGTGGTTTTGACCAACTTTATGCTTTAGAGCGTGAAGGCAAACTTGATGAATTGCTGGCTTAACCTTACTAAAATTATCACTTCATATTAAGGATCAAAAAATGAGTGAAGAACAACAAGCTCAACCACAATTGGCATTAGAGCGTATTTATACCAAAGATATTTCTTTTGAAGTTCCTGGGGCGCAAGTTTTTACCAAGCAATGGCAACCTGAGTTAAACATCAATCTTTCTTCTTCTGCAGAAAAAATTGATGAAACTCATTTTGAAGTAGCTTTGAAAGTCGTGGTTCAAGCGACCAACGAAGGTGATACCGCGTTTATCGTTGATGTGACTCAAGCCGGTATTTTCCTGGTAGATGGCGTTGAAGAAGAGCGTCTTCCATACATCCTAGGTGCATACTGCCCGAACATCCTGTTCCCTTTCCTACGTGAAGCAGTGAATGATATGGTGACTAAAGGCAGCTTCCCACAATTGCTATTGACTCCAATCAACTTTGATGCTGAATTTGAAGCCAATATGCAACGTGCGCAAGCTGCTGCTGTGGATGGTCAAGCTTAATCGCTGTTCTTCAAATCTAAAAAAGACCGCTTATGCGGTCTTTTTTATTGCCTTGAGTGGCCTCCCCCTTTATCAAAGGGGGAATGAGGGGGATTTTAATCATTTCCTCACTCAGAGAAAGAAGTCATTCCCCTCTCTCTAACTCTCTCCCTGAGGGAGAGAGGATTTATAGGACTTATTCCGCATCCGCCATCAAATCAGCGCTCATACCTACCGTATTGAAACCGGCATCGACATACAGGATTTCACCGGTAATTCCGTTAGCCCATGGCGAGCACAGGAATAATGCGGCATTACCGACATCTTCAATCGTCACATTACGTTTCAGTGGTGCAACTTTCTCATTCAGGTCAAGCATTTTACGGAATGATTTAATACCTGAAGCTGCCAAGGTACGGATTGGACCCGCAGAGATCGCGTTCACACGAATACCTTCCTGACCCAAGCTAGACGCCAAATAACGTACGCCTGCTTCTAAAGAGGCTTTGGCCATACCCATCACGTTATAGTTTGGCATTACACGCTCAGAACCTTGATAGGTCAATGTCAGCAAACAGCCTTGACGGACTTGCAGCAAAGGTTTTGCCGCACGTGCCATTGCAATAAAGCTATAAGCACTGATGTCATGTGCAATATTAAAGCCTTCACGATCCGTGATCTCGGTGAAGTCACCATCTAGCGTATGTGCCGGTGCAAAACCGATAGAATGCACTACGCCGTCCAGACCATCCCAGTGTTTAGCCAGTTCGGCAAATGCATGGTCAATTTCAGCATCGACTGCCACATCACAAGGAAAAACCAGTTTCGAACCAAACTGTTCAGCAAAGTCATCTACCCGCTTTTTCAGCTTTTCATTTGGATAAGTAAAAGCCAATTCAGCACCTTCACGATGCAATGCTTGAGCAATACCAAAAGCAATCGATAATTTACTCGCAATGCCCGCGATCAAGAAGCGCTTACCCGCCAAAAGTCCTTGTGCCATGTGAATCTCACCTAAAAGAATGTATATGGCATGATGCCAAGTCTGAAGCATTTTAGAAATTGCATAATGCACCTTTTTTTCGATTTATGATGAACTGGGAATTTAAGACTGAGTTAAGAGTATTAACTTAAATGGTCAGATGCAGGGCCTGATGAGTATTTTGCCAGAGCTGTTCAGCCAGTTCCTCTTTGTGCATATGCAGGCTCTTTGCCAGTCCTTGCAGCACATAAGGTAAATTTGCAGGTGTATTTCGGGTACGTTGCTCGGTCGAGCTTTGACAACAGAGTGGCGTCATATCCGGACAGTCAGTTTCCAATACCAAATGTTCTGGTCCGACATACTGCACCACTTGATGCAATTTTTTGGCATTTAGATTGGTGATTTGCCCGGTGATGCCCAGTTTGAATCCCAGCTTGATAAAAGCCTTGGCTTCCTCAATCCCACCACCAAAGGCATGCGCAATGCCGCCCTGTTTAAACTGCTGCTGTTTTAAAATCTGCAAAACCTCCGCATGCGATTTGCGGATATGCAGCAAAACCGGCTTATCAAATTGCTGTGCCAGTTCAAGCTGTGCAGCAAAAAAATCTTTTTGCTTCTGAAAAATTTCCGCCTGTTTGTGCTGTTTTAAAAAGGTATCCAGACCGATTTCGCCAATGGCAATGCATGGTTCAGTTTTGAGCAGCCGTTCCAAATCGTATAGATGTTCAGCCTGATGCTGTTCAATATAAAACGGATGCAAGCCGGGTGCCAAATGGCTTTGCGCGGCATTTTCCAGATCATTGATGAAGTGATGGGTCCTTAACAAATCTTGAAAACGGTTTTGCAAAAAACCAATTAAAACCAGATGATCGACACCTACCGCTTTGGCCGTATAGGCCAACTGTTCCCGATCAGGATCAAAATCGGGAACATCAAAATGGGTATGCGTATCAAACAGTTTTAAGGTCATTTGGCTTTTGCAGCAGATGCTGGCTGTGCCTCGGAGGCAGCTTTTTCAGTTTGAGGCAGATATTCGGGTTTCAGCACACCTTGTAACTGCTCATAAGGAATCATCAGACGTGGCAAGCCAACAACATATGGCCCAATTTCATATTCGGCATATTGCAATATCAAGCCGTCTTTGCCCAGATAGAAGTTATCGGTAAGCTTGAACTTCCAGGCCTGTTCATATTCGGCGACATCTTTGGCCAGCTTGGACTCTACCACCCAGGTTTTAAACGCATCATAAGCACGCGCTTCCAGTTGGGCTTTCTGTTTGACCGCAATAATGTCATCCAGCTTGATCAGCTTTTTCTGTTCCAGATCAAAATTATAATAAGTCTGTGCAGATGCCCCGTGTGCGCCTCCCAGATAATAACTGCTGTTCAAAACTACTGTCGCTAGAGGATCACCCGAATGCAGAATCTTGGGCTTAATCATCAGGCTAATACTATGACTGGCACTCAGGGCCTTGAGCTCTTTATCCAGATTCAAGAAAGTCTGCATATAAGGTTGAGTTTGCTGCTCAAGCTGCTGTTTTGGTGTCACCACTGTTGCTAAAGCAGCTTTGGGTTCAGAGGCGGCAACGTCTGCTTCGCTGGCAGCGCTCACTTTTGCCGGTTCAATCGCATCAAGAGACAGGATATTTTTCAACTGTTGCAGAATCTGCTGGTCGATCCATTCATCAATAAAGCTCTGATTACTGTTCAGACGTTCGATCGAGATTTCCGGACAGCTTTTGTCTTCACATTCTGGAATCGCCAGCTTGAGCTTTTCGGTATCGCCGTTGAGTTTAAGTGCTTCAGCTTCGGCTTGTACCACTTCGGAAGTACTTGATTCTTCCGGCTCATTACTCTTTGGCTGACAGGCACTCAGCAAGATCGCTGACGCCAGTATGGATAGACAAAAGATATTCTTGTATTTTGGCATTCATTCACCTTTTTGGAACCTGTAATCTTGCAGGATCATGAGCTTTAAAACATATGCTGATAGATATCAGCTTTCAAGACCTGTTGTGTTTGTTGTTTTGTTAAATAAATATCCAGTTGTTTGGCGTCTTTGCTAATTTCATGGCTGCGAAAATGCAGACCAATACCTTCCTGATCAAAAAACCAGTCAGCTTGTCCCCAATACAGTTTTTTCGGCGCTTTCTGCTGCACTTGCTGATCATTTTCTTTGAGCCATGTCTCATAGGCTTGCTGAATAATCTGATCCATTAATAACTGTTGCTTAGGATCGATAATATCCAGTGGGGTCAGCATTTTCTGCTGGTGGCGATCAGCCACAAAAAAATAATAGCGCTCATGCACGCTGACATTTTCCTGTTTGGTATCGACCCCGATCTGCATCAATACATATTGATTGCGCTGGTAAGGAATACGGGTATATAGCGACAGTTCATAAGCCTTGTTCAAATTGAGCTGCGCCTGCCAGGCATCCGATTTTTTTACATAGGCATTGATCGCCTGCTGTAAATTCATGTCCTGTTTCAAGCCGATTTGATCCTGGATCACTTTGGCCTGCTGCTTTTCAATCCATTGGTTCATCCATGGATCAACCGTATGCAAGGTCTGAATATCCAGATTGATACAGTTTTTATTTTCACAAAATGGCAAGGCAATCTTGGCCGGCTGCTCTTGAATATTCAGATAAGGCAAAACATCTGCGGTCTGCTGAGCTGCGGTGATTTTCTCATTTTCCGGAGTATTAACAGGCTCTTTTTCGCTTTGATCACAGCCACTCAGGACAAGACTTAAACCAATCACAGAACCGAGGACGACTTCCTTGCTGAGCTTCATTCTCTTTGCTATATCTATCGAGTTATTAATTGCTTAAATGTAGCATAAAATAAAACAGCTTCCGGAGAAGCTGTTTGATATTTTTAAACTTTAGCTGCGGAACGTTAAAGTTTAGTGTTCACGCGTATTGTGGAACACGATGTCCGGATAACGTTCTTGCATCAGCTGCAAATTCACGCGGCTTGGTGCAAGATATGTCAAATGACCACCACCATCGACAGACAACTGGTCATGAGCTTTTTTCTTGAATTCGTTGAATTTCTTCTCGTCATCGCAAGACACCCAACGTACTGTGTTGATGCTGACCGGTTCGTAAACACAATCAACTTTGTATTCTTCTTTCAGACGGTAAGCCACCACTTCAAACTGTAGCACACCCACCGCACCCACGATCAGGTCGTTGTTATTCTGCGGCATGAATACCTGAGTCGCCCCTTCTTCAGACAGCTCTTTCAGACCTTTTTGCAATTGCTTGGATTTTAGTGGATCTTTCAAGCGGACACGACGGAACATTTCAGGCGCAAAGTGAGGAATACCGGTGAACTGAAGTTTCTCACCCGAGGTAAATGTATCACCGATCTGGATGGTGCCATGGTTATGTAGACCAATAATATCACCCGGCCAGGCTTCTTCAAGATGCTGACGATCGCCAGCCAAGAAAGTTAAGGCATCGCTGATACGCACATCTTTATCCAGACGTACATGCTTCATCTTCAAGCCTTTTTCATACTTTCCTGAACAGATTCGCATGAAGGCAATACGGTCACGGTGTTTCGGATCCATATTGGCCTGAATTTTAAAGACAAAACCGGTGAAGCCTTCTTCATCTGCTTCTACAACACGATCTTGAGTCGGATGGGCTTTAGGAGATGGCGCATATTGACTGAAGGCATCCAGAACATGGTCGACACCAAAGTTACCCAAGGCTGTACCGAATAGAACAGGCGTTTGACGACCGGCCAGGAATTCTTCACGGTCTAAAGGCTCATTGGCCATTTGTACCAGTTCCAGCGATTCTTCAAATGCCGCCCAAGCCAGCTCACCGACTTTCTCACGAAGATCAGGATAGTCATAACCATCACGCACTTCGATCTCAGTAATCACTGAACCGAAACCGGCTTTATACACGTAGAATTTTTCTTCGATTAAATTAAATACACCGGCAAAATCACGGCCTGTACCGAGTGGCCAAGTGATCGGGACACATTTAATTTTCAGAACGTTTTCGATTTCATCCAGAAGCTCGAGTGGCTCACGGATTTCACGGTCCATTTTGTTGACGAATGAAATGATCGGTGTATCGCGCATCCGACACACTTCCATCAGTTTAATGGTACGGTCTTCGACACCTTTTGCACCATCAATCACCATCAGCGCAGAGTCTACCGCAGTTAAGGTACGGTAGGTATCTTCCGAGAAGTCTTCATGTCCCGGAGTGTCCAGAAGATTAATCATCTTGTCTTTAAAAGGAAATTGCATCACTGAGGTGGTAATCGAAATACCACGCTCTTTTTCCATTTCCATCCAGTCCGATGTTGCGGCCCGGTCAGATTTACGGCTTTTTACCATCCCGGCCACCTGAATGGCCTGACCCCATAACAGCAATTTTTCTGTCATGGTGGTTTTACCGGCATCGGGGTGGGAAATAATAGCGAACGTACGTCGCTGGGCGACTTGTGCCGCCAGTTCTTGCTTAAAGCTCATGAAATATACCTACTGCTCAATGCACAGCATTCGAGATCAAATTCGATCAATATGAAAAAATTGGCGATATTGTAGCAGAGTTTCAGTGTGGTGTTCCGTGAGCCATGTCGTCTATCCTGACGCTCAATCAATTAGAGCGTTATTAATGAAATTGTAAACTTTCTAGTCGTTGTTCATCTACCGGCAAGCCCAGTAAAAAGCCTTGTAACTGTTCACAACCGAGCCGGGTTAAAATTTCCGCTTGCGCTTCTGTTTCAACACCTTCGGCGGTTACCACCAAGCCCAGTTTCATGGCCAGCTGAATAATGCTTTCCAGAATCATTTCTTCTTTGGAGCCGACTGCCAGATTTTTGATAAATTCACGGTCAATTTTTAATTCATCTACGGCGAAATTCTTTAAATAGAGAAAGCTTGAATGCCCTGTACCAAAATCATCAATGGCTAGACGGATGCCCATTTGTCTTAAACGCTTAAAGCTGCGCATACTCACATCAATATGATGCATGGCAGTCGATTCAGTAATCTCGATCATTAAATGCTGAGGACTGATTTTATATTGTGCAAATAATTTCTCTAAAGTACTAAATAGATGCTTATGCTCAAATTGTACCGCAGACAAATTAACCGCAACAGGGAAAAATTCGGTATGTGTATCTTGCCATTTTTGAATTTGCTGACAGGCCAGTTCCAATGCCCAATAGCCCATTTGAATAATCAGTCCGGTTTTTTCAGCTGCATTGATAAACAAATTCGGGCCGAGCAGCCCCAACTGGGGATGGTTCCAACGAGTTAATACCTCTACCCCACACAAGCTACGATCTTTGGTTCGAAACTTGGGCTGATAAAACAGCACAAACTGCTGCTCTTCCACGGCTTTATATAGGTCATTAATCAGGGTGCTTTGGCTTTTGCTTTCATCCTGGTCGGTAGAATAATTAAAGACTGAATAGGTATTGCGTCCCTGATACTTGGAACTCAGCATGGCGGCATCGGCATTGACCAGCAGATCCTGTAAATTCTTGCCGTGCTCCGGATACATAGCAATGCCAATACTGCCCGAGATATGAATACTCTTGCCTTCAATCAAGAAACTTTCCTGAATCAGCTCAAGAATCTGTTCTGACATTTTTGCAGCTTTGGCGACTGAGGTATTTTCCAGTACCAGCAGAAATTCATCGCCACCGATTCTGAGCAGCTTGGAATGATGACCTAATAACAGATGAATCCGCGTGGTCAACTGAATCAGCAACTGATCGCCGACCAGATGACCAAACACATCATTGACCGCCTTAAAACGGTCCAGATCAATGTATAAAAAGGCTATTTCATGCTGCTGTTCGGACTGACCTGAAAACAGCAGACTTGCATATTCAGCCAGATACAAACGGTTAGGCAATTTGGTCAGATTGTCCTGAATTGTCTGATTTTCAATTTGTTGATTGGCCCATGCAAGCTGACGGTTGCGTAATCCCACACGCAGTTCGGACACGATGATACAAATCAGCGTTACCAGGAGCAATCCACTCATAAGTACCACGGCCAGAAATAGCTGATCATGTGCCTGAACTAATTCCGGTAACTGTTGCATATGGGCGGCAGTAAAATTGAATGACATCATGCTAATAGAGTGCATGCCAAAGATGCCGAGTGCGATCACACCTAATACGAGAACTGCCCGGAAAAATGACCAAGTACTTCTGGCACTTAACCAGAGGGTAAACATAGCGGCAATACATATCACCAGAACAGACAGGAGCATCAAGCCCAAATTCATCTCGTATTTATTCAGCACAAAATCTGCTGTCAGCCCGATAAAATGGATCAACCAGATGAATAGGCCCAATAGCATGGCGGTTAGCATTAAATTGAAGGTTTTAAAGTTTGGCTGTGAAGCGCCTGAAGCAAATTTTTTAATCCGTGCGATGAGATAGCAAGCAACCAATGCAGAAAGAACGGACCCGATGAACAGACCAATATCATGCTGAATATCAATCATATAAAATGTTCCCCATCGGTGATCATTTTTATTATTCTCTGCACTGATATTTCCATTTTCACCCGATCAAATTTGAACTCAGTAAAATCTCAAGACTGACTATCCATGCAAGCCAATTGGTCTGCAACAACATCAGTCTTAACTAAAATTTAGAATTTATATTTCTTTCTTTTGAAGTTGAGAATTGCCCCAAAAATAAAACTCAACAGAAAAATAAAATACAACTTATATATTAGAAGTGTTTCAAATTTAAGCAAATATTTAGCTTCATTTTTTTAGCTCATTTATTCGATCACCATCACAATTTTTTTCTTTTTATTTAGACAGATGGCACTTCATAGCAAAATTTTATTTGGATTTTTGTGCAGATTTACAAAATAAAAAAATAGCCTGTCGAAACAGGCTATTTTTATCAACGATCAATGAGGCTAAAACTTAGGGTTTTGCCTGTAATTTGGCATAGTCCAGTAACACATTTGCCGCTTCAATTACAAACGCTTCTTCTTCAGGCAGAGCCGGACGTTCTTTGGCCTTCATCTTGGCACGTGTTTCAATCAAGGCATCCAGTGAAGCCTGATAACTTTCCCAGTTTGGATAAGGTTTCAGACCTGTTGCAGCACGACGAGTGTTTTCTGCGTCCAGCGTTTTTTGCTCCATGGCAATCAACTCAGCTTTACGCTGTTGCAAGTCCAGTACCTGACGTTTCTCTTCTTCAGCTTTCTTCATCACGGCTTTACGCTGTTCTAAATACTTGAACTGAGAATCCAGTGTGACCCGTTGCTGAGAAAGTTTAGCCAATTCAGGAACGTATTTCTGTACTGCACCTTCGCGTTTAAATGGTGCCGTTGGAATAGTATCCCACTGCAGGGCATTTTTGGCCTTACGCTCACCAAACTCCTCGTTATAAATATCGACCAGTTTAATGTCCGGAACGACCCCTTTATTCTGGGTACTGCCACCGGTCACACGGTAGAATTTACGCTGCGTCAATGTCGCCTGACCATGTGCCAGACTATCCAATTGTACTTGTGCTGTACCTTTACCGGTGGTAGTACTGCCAATCACAATCCCGCGTTCATAATCCTGAATCGCAGCAGAGTAAATTTCACTGGCCGATGCAGAGGCAAGATTCACCATCACTGCCAGTGGACCTGCATAGGTTTGTGCGCCGCCATCATCATCCTCAAAGACGCTGACATTGCCATTGCCATCACGGATCTGTACCACTGGACCAGACTTGATTACCTGCCCCAACATACGTGCCACTTCTTCCAGTGAACCGCCCGGGTTATTCCGCAAATCGACAATAATTCCGGCAACATTCTTCGCTGCCAGCTCTTTCAAGGCTTTGTTGGTATCTTCAGACACCGAACGATAATCGGTACCGGCACGGCGTGCGCGATAGTTCAGGTAGAACGACGGAATTTCGATCACACCATATTGATATTTTTTACCGTCACGTTGAATGTCGACTACACGTGTACGTACACCAGCATCTTCTTCCTGAATCACGTCACGGGTAATAGTCACATTACGTGCCTGCCCCATGGCAGCACCCGCACCGAGTAAGCGTAAAGTGACTTTCGTGCCACGTTTACCACGAATCAGACCGACAATTTCATTACTTGGCCAGCCAATGACATCGACCATCTGTTCGCCGTCTTGGGCCACACCAATGATACGATCACCTGATTTCACCTGACCAGATTTGCTGGCCGGACCACCTTCAACGATGGTTTCAATCTTGGTGTAATCTTCATTACCACGTTCCGGACGAATCGATACGCCGACGCCTTCCAGCTGTAAAGTCGTCTGGCGATTCAGCTCCATCGCATCGACAGGCGGGAAGTAATTACTGTGCGGATCATAAGTCAGCATCATCGCGTTCAGTGTCTTGTCAAGCACATCATCGCTCTTGATGCGGCTGAGACGTTCCAGCTGACGGGTATAACGCTTGGTTAAGGTTTGCGCAGGCGTCAGATCTTCAGGACCCGTGAGGTCTTGTCCATTGGCCAATTCCGGATTGGCTTTCAGCGCTTTCTGCTTGGCCAATTCCTCTTCTTTACTGATGGTCAGATTGATCAGCTGAGACACCAGCATTTTTGACCAGTGCGCGCGCTGTTCAGCTTCAGTTTTAAAGAACGGTGCTTTTTCACGATCCGTTTCGATATAAACATTTGGCTGATTCAGATTCTGCGGTTTTTTCAGCTCATTCAACATGTAGGTGTAGAACTGGTGCAATCGCTGTTGATATTGCGCATGCATTTCATAAGGACCAGACAAATTGCCGGCTTTCAGATTGGCACCAAAATTGGCACCATAGCGTTTCTTATAGTTTTCAACTTCTGGAGCCAAAAACAGACTATGTTCCGGATCAAGACTATCAATATAGAAATCAAAAATACGCTGTGAGGTCTGGGCATCCAGACGCATATTTAAATAATGCTGACGGTCAACCAGGGTTGCCAGCTGACGTGACACCAGCGCCTGCTCTTGAGATGGCTGAATTGCTTTACTGACCACTTCATTACTGTTGGCCGCAATCGCATCATTCACTACATGGGTAAAAAAGAATCCACCTGTCGCAATCGCAACTGCGCAAGCTATAGTTTGAAATTTCATAAATAATTCGTACTTCCTTGGCCTAGAGACCAATGTGACCGTGTTGCTTTTCGACCAGAATTTAACGTATTCAGCATCTTAAACAACTTAATATGTTTATGTCGTGTAGTTTTATCATATTCTGTGCTGACAAAGTGTAGCAAATCATTGCAGAATTCAGGTATTGTTTTCTCCGAAAAACTCTAAAACGGATTCCGCATATGATTGGCGCATTGATGCTCGACATCGCAGGCACAACCCTCACTCAAGAAGATATTGAACTATTAAGTGCGCCGCAAGTCGGTGGAGTGATTTTATTTGGTCGCAATATCGAATCTCCGGCGCAAGTCCGTGCTTTGACCGATCATATGCGTCAGGTGCGTCCTGATATTTTAATTGCGGTCGATCAGGAAGGCGGTCGTGTCCAGCGTTTAAGACAAGGCTTTACCCTGCTGCCTGCAATGGGAAGATTTGGCGAACTTTATAGTAATGATCCACAGCGTGCTTTGGAACTGGCTGAAAAATGCGGCTGGCTGATGGCAGCTGAAGTGCTGGCTGTTGGCATTGATTTCAGCTTTGCCCCGGTACTGGACTTGAATGATATCAGTGATGTGATCGGTGATCGTAGCTTTGCCCAAAATATCCAGGACATTATTCCACTAGCCAGCGCATTTCTAAAAGGTATGAAACGTGCCGGTATGGCTTCAACTGGTAAACATTTCCCCGGGCATGGCTCGGTCAAAGCGGACTCACATGTTGCTGCAGCGATTGATACGCGCTCCTATGCAGAAATCCAGCAAAAAGACATGCGAAGCTTTATCCAACTGCAACCACAACTAGATGCGCTGATGCCGGCTCATGTCATCTATAGTCAGGTCGATCCCAATCCGGCAGGCTTCTCGGAATTCTGGATTCAGAAAGTTTTACGTCAGGAGCTTGGTTTTGACGGTGTCCTGTTCTCGGATGATTTAAGCATGCAGGCCGCATGTGTCGCAGGCGGTGCCGATGCCCGAATTCAGGCCGCACTCAAAGCTGGTTGTGATATGGGTCTGGTCTGCAATGATCGTGCAGCACAATGTATTGCACTGGAAGGGATTGTAGATTTGCCCTTCCCGAACCAGCAACGCCTGGAATGCATGCGCGGCAACATCCCGAACATCCAGATTGGTGACGAACTGAATCTGGGTGAAGAATGGCGCGAGATCCGTGATGAAATACTGGCATTTAAACAGCAGTCCAGCTAAAACTTTTTAAATCCAATCAATATGAAAAAGGGGCACGACAAGGTGTTCCTTTTTTATTATAGTAATGAAAAGTTTACACTTTTATTTAATCAACTTAAAAATAACAATAAGGTCAGAACTATATGACAGACTCACTTTCGCAACATCGCCATATTTCTTTTACGGCGCACTATACCGGCTATATCTGGTATCAAATGGGGATCTCACATCCAGCCTTTGCTACATCCAAAGGCAAGTTTCTGGCCAAACTGTTGCATCCACTTGAATCCTGGGCGGAACGCCATGTTGGCGGTAGCATGCGTACGACACTTAAGCAGCGCCATCAGATGATTGATGAGCATCTGTGTCAACTAATTGAGCAACATCCACAACTTCAGGTTCTTGAAATTGCCTGCGGACTATCTCCACGCAGCTGGAATTTCAGACAGAAATTTCCAGAGATTAATTATCGTGAACTGGATTTGCCTGATATGGCCAAGATCAAGACGCAGGCTTTACAGCAAATTGATCAGCATGCACCTGAAGTCCTGACTGCCGATATTTTTAGTGAAGAACTGGACTGTATTTTTCAGATGTTTGACCGCAACCAGCCCTTAGTGGTCATTAGTGAAGGACTGATTAATTATTTTGATCAGCAGATGTTACGCATTCTGATGCAGGGTATTACAGAAAATGCGCAGTATTTCCCGGCAGTTCACTATCTCAGCGATATTTACCCCGAACCGGTGAAAAATAAACTAGCGAACTTTATCTGGAGCAGTAGCCGTCTGCTTAAATTCATGTCTCGAAGTGCGTTTACCTTTCATTTTAAATCCCCTCAAGAACTACAGCACTTTTTTCAAGATGCAGGATTTGACCAGGTTGAGGTACAACAACCACAACGTTATTTTGCCGAGCCTCATCAGCCAAACCCGACTCATGAGCAGGATGAACATTTAGGTGATCTGGTCTGGATGATTCATGCCGTGAAAAAAAACAGCGTTTAAGTACGCTGTTTTTTAATGCTGCTGTTTTTTAAATTGCTGCATCAAATACTTCAGTTTGTGACAGTACTTTTTGCATTTGTACAAAGCGTAATAAGCGTTCTGCGACTTCAAAACTGCCATGTTTGAATAAAGCACGCAGCTGAGTATCATCCTGTTCAAAGATCAGGCACTCAATCTGAAATTCCCCAACTTCATCTTCCAGATGCAAGGCCAGATCACGTGGATAAGCTGTTGCGCATACTGCCTGTTCTACATCTAACTCCAGCAATACCCCAAAGAAATTCATGTCCACGATCTCTGCTTTTAAAATGAGATCAGAATGACGATGACTGAGGAAACGCTGTGAATCTTGCACCTGAATCCGCTCTTCACCGCGACGTTCAAGCTGCTGTATCTGCTCAGGGCTAAACGGAATAATTCCCGGCAACTGATCGACCGGTTCATCACGTAAGAAGGTTGCAAACAGATGCATGGTTTCTTTACGACGTTGTAACTGCGGTACATGATCGGCGCCTGCAATTTGTACATACTGCATATTCGGACATTGCAGGGCAAAATTGGCATTCTCATGTGGCAAGGTAAAACTGTCATATTGCCCACATGCCACCAGCACTTTGCACTGTGGAATCGGCACATTGGTCAGACGCAATAAACGGTTGCAATTGATATCATAACGATCCTGTTCGGTGGCCGTAAATTCCGCCATCTGTTTAAAGAACAAACGCTTTGCAGTCGGTGACATCCGGGTTTCTGTTAAACGTGCATGATTCACCAGGTACAAAATGACGGCCTGACCAAATTCATCCATACGCTGTTCTTTCATTAGATGCAAAGACTCTTCCAGCAGCATCCGCCAGCTTTTACGGGTTTTCTGCATCACACCCATCAGGATCATCCGATCGACCAGTTCAGGACGCTGATCTGCCAAACAGGAAGCCACCACTGAACCCAAGGACATGCCTAGAATTGCCACTTGCGGCAGCTGCATCTGTTCCAGCCAGCGCCCCAGCATCGCAGCAAGGTCTTCAAGCTCCAGTGTTCCGGCAGACAGACCTGTGTCGACATTACCAATCTGCTGGTTGGCCCCCATGGACGGCAGGTCAATCAGAATGATGGGACCTGCATCAAAAAGCTGCTCTACACAATATTTGTAGGAGTTAAAATTCTGGAAAGCTCCCCCAATAATCACCATGGGTCTTAAATGTAAGGTATCTGGACGGGCGATCGCCATATATTCGATTTTCCAGCCATCCATCCAGGTGGTGCGTGGTGGCTGCTTAAAACTGTGCTTATCATAAAAATCAAAAAAACCATCGTGTCTATGTTGTTCCAATACATGGGCGTCCATGTGGATAATGGAATTCATATTCCTTTTCCTCCGTCCTTGCCTTATTTTTATTGTGCAAGTCATGCTTAACAGATCTTATAATTCAGGCACATTCCGGTGTGCCTGAACACGCATCCTGCTCTTTAATAATTATAAATGACATCAATGCCGCGTGTTTCATTCTATACAGAGCTGCTTTTCACAAGCAACCGCTTCAGTGACCACTTATCTGCTTTTAAACAGAAAACATTTTCAAAATGTTTAGAAGTCTGCGAAAACGGATGATTTTTAACAGATGGGCTTCATTGTGCAGCAGCAGGCTGTTAATATCGAAATGAAATTTCTAAGTGATCAAACCGCTATGCAAGAGTCTATTGAACAATACATGCAAACGGTAGGACAGCAGGCACGCCAAGCGTCTCGCATTTTGGCTCGCGCGTCCACCCAAACTAAAAATAATGCGTTATCCGCTATTTATACGGCTTTGGAAAATAGCCAAGCTGCTATTTTGGCTGCTAACCAGAAAGATATGACCAAGGCGCATAACAACAATCTGGACTCAGCCCTGCTTGATCGCTTAGAACTCAACCCCGCACGCTTTAAAGGTATGTTGCAGGGTCTAAAAGATGTCATTGGCCTGAAAGATCCGATTGGTGAAATTAGTGATATGGCTTATCGCCCATCCGGGATTCAACTGGGCAAGATGCGTGTGCCTTTGGGTGTGGTCGGCATGATCTACGAGTCACGTCCTAACGTCACGTTGGAAGCTGCATCACTCGCACTCAAATCAGGCAATGCCATTATTTTACGGGGTGGCTCAGAAGCTCTGGAATCAAATCAGGCCATTGCTGTCGCGATTCAGCATGGCCTGAAAGTCGCAGGCTTGCCTGAGGCTGCCGTACAGGTCGTGAATACGACTGACCGCGCTGCAGTGGGCCAGTTGATTACCATGACCGAATATGTGGATGTGATTGTGCCTCGTGGCGGCAAGAGCCTAATCGAACGAATTACCGAGGAAGCACGCGTACCGGTCATTAAACATTTAGATGGCAACTGTCATGTGTATGTGGAAGCTCAAGCAGATTTGTTGAAAGCATTGCCTATTGCGCTCAATGCCAAAACCCATCGCTATGGTGTATGTAATGCCATGGAAACCCTGCTGGTCGATGAAAAAGTCGCTGAAGAATTCTTGCCACGCATCGCAGAGCTTTACCAAGAGAAAAAAGTCGAACTTCGTGGTTGCCGGGAAACCCAGCGTATTCTTGAAGATGCAGTCATTACGGCCACTGAAGAAGACTGGTATACCGAGTATCTGGGCCCGATTCTGGCGATCAAAGTCGTTTCTGGTATAGAAGAAGCCATTGAGCACATCAACAAATATGGCTCGCATCATACCGATTCCATTATTACTGAAAACTACAGTCTGGCTCGCGAATTTCTGGCGGGTGTAGATTCAAGTTCGGTCATGATCAATGCCTCTACTCGTTTTGCAGATGGTTTTGAATATGGCTTAGGCGCAGAAATCGGGATTTCAACCGATAAAATCCATGCTCGTGGCCCAGTCGGTCTTGAAGGCCTGACGTCGCAGAAATGGATTGTCTTTGGTGATGGTCAGATTCGCCAATAAATATTCAGATTGCTAACTTAAAAACAGCCTCATTTATGAGGCTGTTTTTTTTATGGACAGAAAAATTGACACTGAAATAGATGGATCAGAACCTTCGGGTCATTTTATTCATGAATCTCTTTATAGAATTGTATGTAAAAACAATATTTGCCTTTCAGGCGCTAAACTAAAGAATTAATCTGTTCTAAAATTAAATTTAAGCAGAGTTTAGTATTCTTATTGATGATATTTTCAGCATCATTTTATTTATAAATGAAAACTATGAACTGATAAATTTTAGTTATTATTGTTAAATCGGTCGATAATGCTTAAGTCTAATCTGCTAAAGTCTATCTAGGACAGAAAAAAAACAAATGTTAAAACATATTCATTGATCTGGATTGCTGCTTCATTGCCCGCAATTGGGTCAAGCAAATGGACGAGAATTTTAATTAAAAATTGGGTAATCAATCGTGTCTAAATCAGTATTAGTTATTAATTGTGGCTCTTCTTCAATCAAGTTTGCATTACTTCTTGAGGAGCAGAATTTCCGTATTCATGGTTTAGCTGAGAACTTAGGCACAGAGAATGCTCGCATTAAAGGTGTAACGGTTGGCAATAAGCCAGTCGATATCCATATTCCATTTGCTGACCACAAAAAAGCACTGGAAGTGGGTCTTGAACGTCTGGCCAACTACCGTCCGGACGCGATCGGTCACCGTGTCGTACATGGTGGCAGCCTGACCAAGGCTGAACTGATCAATGACGAGATTATTGAAAAAATTCGTGAAGCAACGCCGCTTGCACCATTACATAATCCGGCACACCTGATTGGCATTGAAGCCACTAAACGTTTATTCCCGGAATTACCACAGGTTGCGGTATTTGATACTGCCTTCCACCAAACCATGCCAGCGCATGCTTATCGTTATGCCCTGCCGAAATTTTTATATACCGCCCATGGTGTGCGTCGCTATGGTTTCCACGGGACTAGTCATGCCTATGTGTCAGAGCGTGGTTCTGAACTGGCAGGCAGTTTCAAACAAGGTGGCTGGTTAACCGCGCATTTAGGTAATGGTAGCTCGACCTGTGCCGTTTGGAATGGGAAAAGTGTAGATACCTCAATGGGTTTAACTCCACTTGAAGGTATTGTTATGGGCACACGCAGTGGCGATGTTGACCCAAGTCTGCACAGCTTCCTGGCGAAAAACCTGGGTTGGGATATTTATAAAATTGACAAGATGCTGAATAGCCAAAGTGGTCTTTTGGGCTTGTCTGATCTGTCCAATGACATGCGTACCCTGATTGAAGCTTCAGAACAAGGCAATGAAGATGCCACACTGGCGATTGAAGTATTCTGCTACCGTTTAGCTAAGTCTCTGGCAGCGTTGAGCTGTGGTCTGCCACGTCTTGATGGTCTGTTCTTCACTGGCGGCATTGGCGAAAACTCAGCGTATATCCGCGAAAAAACCATGACTTACCTGCCTCATTTCGGTTTCAGTCTGGATAAAAATGCTAATAATGAGCTGAAACGCGGTACCGAAGGCCGAATTGATTCAGGTACAGGCCCACAAATCTGGGTAGTGCCAACAGATGAAGAAGGCCGTATTGCCCGGGAAGTTCAAAGTGTGGTTGAACTTGAAGTGGAGCGCAATACTGCAAAAAAGTCTCAAGCTGAGGTAATGCCTGCATAAGCAGGCTTTAGCTTCTTTTTCACTGATTTTTATTATTCTGCGACTGACATAATTTATGAAAACAATTTTATTGGTTCCCACGGGGGAAGGCGTAGGCTTAACTTCTGCATGTTTGGGCCTGATTTATGCACTGGAATGCCAAGGGGTAAAAGCTGGTTTCCTGAAACCTTTTGCCCAGGAATTGAATGAAATCGAAGACCGCACCACGGCTTTGTATCGTCATATTTCTCAAAGTGAAACGGTTGAACCTATCCGTTATAGCAAAGTCTTGCAGCAGATCAATCTGGGTGAACAGGATGAATTGCTTGAAGAAGCGGTGCGTCTGCATCGTCAAATTGCTAAACAGCATGACCTAATTATTGTCGAAGGGCTGTTGCCAAATACTCAGGACAGTTTTGCCGATGATTTGAATGCTTCACTGGCACAAGCACTGGATGCCAAAGTTATTGTCGTCAGCAATGCCAATATTCAGCAGCCAAGCCAAACCGCAGATAAAGTTGAACATCAGCTGCGTAATTTTGGTGGCGCTAGCTCTACCCGCCTTGCGGGCATCATGTTGATGCGCACCAAAGGCCTACCTGAAGAATCTGCGCAGATTCCTGTCACGCTGAATCCGGATTTACGCCTTAAAGCTGAAACCGCCGAATTTATCACCGCCATTCAGCAGACGCATCCGCATATTGGCTCTGAAAAATTACCAGTGATTGGCTTGGTGCCTTTCAGTAAAACCTTAAGTGTGCCGCGCATGTCTGATCTGGCTGCACATATTTCTGCCTACTGGATTAACGAAGGCGAAGCCAAACAGCGCCGTGTACAACATAGCAGCCTGATTTCAGCCAATATTGAACATGAATTGCATAAATTTGTGGCTGGCGAATTAATTATTAGTGCCTCTGACCGGATTGACGTATTACTGGCAAGTAGTCTGGCCAGCAGTAATGGGATTCCTTTGGCCGGTCTGGTGCTGACTGAACATCAACAGCCAAATGATCATGTACTGGAATTCTGTCAAGCTGCCATCAAGCAAGGTTTACCGATTTTACATACGCCACTTAGCACTTTTGAAACCGCACAAAAACTGGCAAATCTGAGCAATGAAATTCCAGTGGATGATACCGAACGTGCAGATCAGGTGACACGTTTTGTTTCAAGCCATATCAATCCGGAATGGCTGAATCAAATGTTGAATGGTTCTTATAAGCCACGTCTGTCACCTTCCGCTTTCCGTCATGAACTGGTACAGAAATCGATTGCTGCGAAAAAACGTATTGTACTGCCAGAGGGTGATGAACCGCGTACCGTACAGGCTGCGGCCATTTGTCAGGCGCGTGGTATTGCACAGTGTATTTTGCTGGCCAAGCCTGAAGCTGTGCTAGAAGTAGCCAAAGCTCGCGGTATTGAATTGCCTGAAGATCTGGAAATTCTTGATCCGGATCTGGTGCGTGAAAACTACATCGACAAGATGGTGGAGCTGCGTAAAGGCAAGCTCAACGAACTACAGGCCCGTGAACAACTGCAAGATACAGTAGTACTTGGCACCATGATGCTGGCGCTGGATCAGGTTGACGGTTTGGTGTCGGGTGCAGTGCATACCACGGCGAATACGGTACGTCCTGCTTTCCAGCTGATTAAGACTGCTCCGGATTACTCACTGGTATCTTCCGTATTCTTTATGCTGTTGCCAGATGAAGTCTATGTGTATGGTGACTGTGCGATCAATCCGGACCCTGATGCAGAACAGCTGGCCGAAATTGCAATCCAGTCCGCCGATTCTGCCAAAGCCTTTGGTATAGATCCACGCATTGCCATGATTTCCTATTCGACAGGAACTTCGGGTACTGGCGCTGATGTGGAAAAAGTCGCGGAAGCTACACGCATTGCCAAAGAACGTCGTCCTGACCTGTTGATTGATGGGCCATTACAATATGATGCAGCATCGGTGGAAAGCGTGGGGCGCCAAAAGGCACCTGATTCACAAGTGGCTGGACGTGCCAATGTATTTATTTTCCCGGATCTGAATACCGGTAACACGACCTATAAAGCGGTACAACGTGCTGCCAATGTAGTCAGTGTCGGGCCAATGCTGCAAGGCTTGAATAAGCCTGTGAATGACCTGTCGCGTGGTGCCTTGGTCGATGACATCGTGTTTACCATTGCCTTAACCGCGATTCAGGCCGAGCAGCAAGAAGCTTAATACTTCTTGAATTTAAGTTTTCCAAACCATCTGATTGAAAAATCAGGTGGTTTTTTTATAAAAAAACACTCATAGCTTCAATAAATTCAGCACGCGATCATTATCTCGTTTTAATAAACAATAAAAATGCCAGTCTTTCGAACTGGCATTTTCAACGGTTACTCATAAAGTCTGTGACATAAAAAATTAAGCTGAAGCAGCCCTGCTTTTCAGTCCACTAACTTTAATTTCTTATAAGGTAGTCCACTCTTTACGTACCTCTTCCGCAGTTTTATTGAGCACGACACTATCGTCTTTGATTTCACTTACCCAACTCAAGGGAATCAGATGATGCTCATTATTTTCATCATCACTTCTTGTTAATTTAATTGAATCCTGACCTTCTAAATGGTCCACCTTCCCGACTTGAGTACCACATGAAGCAATGACTGAAGCATGTTCTTTAATATCACTTGCATTAAAATTGTTCATTCTACTTGCCTGTTTCTAGAAGTTGAGAGAAACAGTCTAAGCAATAAAAAATGCCGCATGTGTAAGGGTTTTCAGGCTTTGAGTTTTTCTGGGTTAAAAATGTAAATGGTCAACATGGCTTGAGTAAGCTATAGGAGAGATACTTTTTAAATTTGAGTTTTCAAATATTTTTATAACTGGATTTGAAAATTTGAAGATTTGAAGATTTGAAGATTTGAAGATTTGAAGATTTGAAGATTTGAAGATTTGAAGATAGGTTAATTCTTTGAGGTCTTAAAATAAAAAAGAAGATAAAGCTTAGGCTTGATCTTCTTTCTGACCGTACATCCAAGTTGCAGCGATATATACACAAAAACCAGCTGCCATCAAAATACCTGTAACCATTGTTAGGATCTCCCGTTTCAATAGCTGCATTATGTAAAAGTTTTATGACAGTTATATGACAATCTGGTTTTTTATTAAATTTAAAATAATTAATAAAATTCAATCGCTTAATACGGAATAAGCAAAATTATGCGTATTTTTTATCTGAAATATGACATTGAATATGACAACTTGCTGTCATATTTGACCCATGGAATAGCTAAAGTCCTTGCTCAGATTGCTTAAACTATAAACTTTCGGCCAATGCTCGCCCAAAATGCCCACAACCCGATTCTTTTGTCTTATAATTTAGCCCGCTAGCTATCAGCCCGCTCAAGAGATATTTGTATGACAACTATTATCAAGCAAGATGACTTGATCACATCAGTTAAAGATGCGCTTCAGTTCATTTCTTACTATCACCCACAGGACTTTATCCAAGCGATGAGCCGTGCGTATGATCGTGAAGAGAACAAAGCTGCTAAAGATGCGATCGCACAAATCTTAATTAACTCACGCATGTGTGCAGAAGGCCACCGCCCAATCTGTCAAGATACCGGTATCGTCAACGTATTTGTTGAAGTGGGCATGGACGTTAAATTCGATTTAACCATGAGCCTGGATGATGCAATCAATGAAGGCGTACGTCAGGGTTATTTAGAAAACTCGAACGTGCTTCGCGCATCAGTTCTGGCTGATCCTGCATTTGGTCGTAAGAACACCAAAGACAACACTCCTGCCGTGATTTACCACAAGCTTGTGCCTGGTAATAAAGTAGATATCACTGTGGCAGCCAAAGGTGGCGGTTCAGAAAACAAATCTAAACTAGCAATGTTAAACCCATCTGATTCAATCGTGGATTGGGTACTGAAAACTGTTCCAACCATGGGTGCAGGCTGGTGTCCACCAGGTATGCTGGGAATCGGGATCGGTGGTACTGCTGAAAAAGCCATGATGCTTGCCAAAGAAGCATTGATGGAAGAGATCAACATGGACGAATTGCTTCGTCGTGGTCCACAAAGCAAAATGGAAGAGCTTCGTATCGAAATCTTCGAAAAAGTAAATGCTTTGGGTATTGGTGCACAAGGTCTTGGCGGTTTAACCACTGTACTTGATATTAAAATCAAAGATTATCCATGTCATGCTGCAGGTAAACCAGTTGGTATGATCCCGAACTGTGCTGCGACTCGTCATGCACACTTCCAGTTAGATGGTACAGGTGTTGCACATATTCAAGCACCTAAACTTGAAGACTACCCTGCTGTGACTTGGGATTCTTCATCTTCTAAACGTGTTGACCTTGACACGATTACCCAAGAAGAAATGAATAGCTGGAAACCAGGCGATACACTTCTTCTTAACGGTACAATCTATACAGGTCGTGATGCTGCACACAAACGTATGGTCGACATGCTGAACAACGGTGAAGAACTTCCTGTTGATCTGAAAGGCAAGTTTATCTACTACGTTGGCCCTGTTGATCCAGTCGGCGACGAAGTTGTAGGCCCTGCTGGCCCAACAACGGCTACGCGTATGGATAAATTTACGCGTCAAGTTCTTGAAGCAACTGGCATGTTCGGCATGATCGGTAAAGCAGACCGTGGTCCTGCTGCCGTTGAAGCCATTAAAGACAACCAGGCAACTTACCTGATGGCTGTCGGTGGTGCTGCTTACCTCGTGTCTAAAGCTATTCGCGAAGCTGAAGTGGTTGCCTTTGCTGACCTGGGTATGGAAGCAATTTACAAGTTTGTGGTAAAAGATATGCCGGTATCTGTAGCGGTTGATGTGAATGGTACTTCTATTCACGCGACTGCACCTAAAATCTGGCAAGCAAAAATTGGTAAGATTCCAGTAGTTGACGCTGCTGCGGGCTAATTAAATCTGTATAAAAAAGCACCCATTCAGGGTGCTTTTTTATTATATTTTCTCAATAAAATGTCAATTACCAAGTCCGTGGATCCCAAAGTTTAAAAGGTGCTTTTAGCTGTACATCCAATGATGGATCATAAGCAGTCGGTTCAATTTTTTGGGCTTTTTTACGAATCTGGCCAGTTTCCTGATCTTGTGCCACGAAGTTAAAACTGTCTGATTTTAGCTGAGTAAAAGTAATTTCATTCAGACCAACTTTTTCTGGCATCAGCATGAGTGGCCCTGAAACACTCCGGCGTGTACTGATATTCTCTTCATCATATTTAATAAAATAAGACTGTCCCGCTTCGACAGTAAAATCCAGATATTTAGGTTTCTGGAAATGCAGCGCGCCTAGCGGTCGACTGGTACTCAAACGATAGGTCCCTGCAGGCACTTCAATCCAGTAATAATGGTTGTGCAATAAGCTTGGAATATGTTCTTGATTGATAAACAGGCTGGCAGCGACAATTTCCTGACGATTCCATTTAGAATCGGGCCGGTATAAATACACGATGGCGGCTTCATCATGCTGCGGTTTCACCGTCTGAAACTGGTTGCCCTGCTTTTGATTGACCCAACCGCCAATGGTAAACATGCCGATACGATGCTGCTCGACGAAGCCCGGTTTTTTTTCAAGATCGATATTTTTTAAAGTGCTGAGTGGCTGTGTAGGCTCAACGACGGCTTTCTTACCATGACACCCCAGCAATGCCAAACTGCTGATGAGTACAATTGCGACTCCACGCATGCTTATCCCTCACTGCGTCTTTATTCTTTTGTATGCAAGTGCTTTGCGATTTGTTTTTTATAAGTTTTAGGCATCCACGCCTAGTGAATCAGATTAACACCGAGCTTTATTTTTGGAAATAAAAAACGTGCGAAAACACGGAGTTTTCGCACGTTTCGGACGAATAGCAATTAAGCGGATTTGCTATTCACGACCTTTAAATCTATTTTTGTCGCAGTCTCTTGCTGATCATGTGGCTGACGCTCGGCACGGTATTCCGGCTCTGCTTCACCTTTAATCACGGCTTCATTGATGACGACAGTGCCGACATCGCTACGGCTTGGCAAGTCATACATGGTTTCCAGCAATGAATTTTCTAGGATCGAACGTAGACCACGTGCACCTGTATTACGCTCAACTGCTTTCTTAGCCACTGCACGTAATGCCGATTCTTCAAAAACCAGATCCACATCTTCCATATCAAACAGATGTTGATACTGACGGGTTAACGCATTCTTCGGCTCAGTCAGAATCTGCATCAATGCTTCTTCATCCAACTCGTCCAAAGTGGCAATTACTGGCAAACGACCAATAAATTCTGGAATCAAACCAAATTTTACCAGGTCAGTTGCTTCAACTTGACGGAACAAGTCAGACAGCTTCTTGGTTTCATCTTTTTTACGCACTTCTGCAGTAAAGCCGATGCCACCTTTTTCCTGACGTTGCTGTACAATTTTCTCAAGTCCTGAGAATGCACCACCACAGATAAACAGGATGTTCGAGGTATCAATCTGAATAAATTCTTGCTGCGGATGCTTACGTCCACCTTGTGGCGGAATTGATGCAACCGTACCTTCAATCATTTTCAATAATGCTTGCTGAACACCTTCACCCGATACATCACGCGTGATGGATGGGTTTTCAGACTTGCGGGTAATCTTGTCGATCTCGTCGATATAGATAATGCCCTTTTGCGCTTTTTCGACATCGTAATCGGCTTTTTGCAGTAGCTTCTGTACGATGTTTTCTACATCTTCACCCACATAACCGGCTTCGGTCAGTGTCGTTGCATCTGCCATGGCAAATGGAACATCAAGAAGACGTGCCAGCGTTTGTGCAAGCAAGGTTTTGCCCGATCCTGTCGGACCAACCAACATAATATTACTTTTTGAAAGCTCGACTGAATCATCAGCTTTCTTGCCATTATTTTGCACTTTCAAGCGCTTGTAATGGTTATAAACCGCAACTGACAAGGTTTTTTTCGCGACGTCCTGACCAATCACATATTGATCCAAGGCCGCACGAATTTCATGCGGTTTCGGCAAAGGACGATTGGCCCAGTCATTGGTTTCCACCTGCTGACTGGTTTGAACCAAATCTAAGCATACGTCCACACATTCGTTACAAATGTATGCGTCCTCGCCTGCAATCAGCTTCCCGACTTCAGACTGCGTTTTACCGCAAAATGAACAATGCTTTTGTCCTTGAGGATGTTCGGACATATTTACTCCATTATCTCAATCTTTAAAACTTATGGACGTTTAGTTAAAACTTCGTCCACAAGACCGTATTCTTTCGCTTGCTGAGCAGTCATAAAGTTGTCACGGTCTGTATCACGTGCAACTTTCTCGTAATCCTGACCGCTGTGTTCAGCCATTAAACGGTTTAAACGTTCTTTAATAAACAGGATTTCACGTGCATGAATTTCAATATCTGAAGCCTGACCACGGAAACCACCCAATGGCTGGTGAATCATGACACGGGCATTTTCAAGGCAATAACGCTTGCCTTTGGTACCGGCATTCAGCAGGAACGCACCCATTGATGCTGCCTGACCCATGCAGTACGTTACGACATCAGGTTTGATAAACTGCATGGTGTCATAAATCGCCATACCCGCAGTTACCGAACCGCCTGGTGAATTGATATATAGATGAATATCTTTATCTGGATTTTCCGCCTCTAAAAACAACATTTGCGCAACGATCAGGTTCGCCATGTTGTCTTCAACTTCGCCCGTCATAAAAATTACACGTTCACGCAAAAGGCGTGAATAAATATCAAAAGAACGCTCACCACGAGAGGATTGTTCTACCACCATTGGCACTAAAGCGTTTTCAATCGTTGGAACATACATACGTTTATTTATTCCTAAATTTTTTGTGACCTAACCCATAATCACAATATGAGGGATAATCACTGAAATTGCAAAAAATTCGCCAACAAATCCATTATATTTTTTGCATTAGTTTTGTGAAAAACAGAAATGCTTTTTTCAGGCATAAATATGAAAAAAAGGCGCATTAAGCGCCTTTTTTATCGAAAGCTAAATTAGCCTTGTTGACGAGCTTGCTGCTCTTTCAATAAGTCTTCATAGCTTACAGTCGCATCAGTTACTTTAGCAGAAGCCAAAATGTAATCAACAACTTGGTCTTCTAGTACAACTGCTTCGATTTGGGCACGTTGTTGCGCATCATTTTTGAAGTATTCAATTACTTCGTTTGGATCTTCATAAGAAGAAGCCATGTCTTCGATGTACGCTTCAACGCGTGCAGCATCTACTTCAATTTTCGCATCAGCTAAAACACGACTTACAAGTACGCCAAGTTTTACAGATTTTTCAGCTTGTTCTTTGAACAATTCGTCTGGAAGCATGCTTGAATCAAATGCTTTCGCACCTTGAGCACCAAACTGCTGTGTGAACTGCTGGATCATTTGTTGACGTTGACGGTCAATTTCTTGAGCAAGCATAGCAGCTGGAAGTTCAACTTCGTTTGCAGCTACAAGTGCATCGAAAGTCGCGCCTTTAACCTGGTTGCGAAGGCCATTCTTCACTTCACGTTCCATGTTTTTACGAACGTCAGCTTTTAACTTCTCAACGCCTTCTTCTTCAGATACACCGAAGATTTTCAGGAATTCAGCATCGATTTCTGGAAGTTTTTGCTTTTCAACAAGCTTCACAGTGATTTTGAATTGAGCTTGTTTACCAGCAAGGTTTTCAGCTTGGTAGTCTTCAGGGAAAGTTACATCAATCACTTTCTCTTCGCCTTTCTTCATACCAACGATACCGTCTTCGAAGCCAGGGATCATACGACCAGAACCAAGTACTAGTTTGAAGTCTTCTGCAGAACCGCCTTCAAATTTTTCGCCGTCGATTGAACCTTCAAAATCAAAAGTTACTTGCATGTCTTTTTTAGCCATGCCTTTTGTTTCAGCCCAAGCAGCACGTTGTTTTTGAAGATTTTCAATCATCTTCTCAACGTCTTTGTCATTTACTTCAGCTGCTTTACGCTCAACTTCCAAACCGTCGAATTTCACTTCGATTTCTGGATAAACTTCAACAGTCGCTGTATATACCAGCGCGTCGTCTTTCATTTCAGTTTTTTCGATGTTTGGCATGCCCACAGCATTGATTTTTTCTTGCTGGATCGCTTCGAAAACTGTGTCACGAATAATATCGTTTACTACTTCTTGGTAGATACCCGCGCCGTATTCACGACGAACTACGTTTACAGGCACTTTACCTGGACGGAAGCCGTTGATCTTCGCAGTTTTAGCAGTGCGCTTTAAACGAGCTTCAAATTGCTCATTAATACGGCTCGTCGGTACAGAAACATTTAAACGACGGGCAACGCCCGAAACCGCTTCAGAAGTTACTTGCATGGCTTCCTCTATATATTAGGTTATAACAGGTTTATAAAAATGTGCCACATTATATGACAACATTTAAGGATATACAAAAAATACGCGCGAGTTCCAGTTTTTAAGCCCTTTTTTCACTTGAATTGCCACCTTTCCAGATACCTACTCAACCCAATTTAAATAGAGAAAATGTATATTTTTATTGCAAATGATAAATACTATCATTAATATCCAGTTTCTTATTTGAGCAACAATACTAATTTATTCTTCGGTTCGGGAATCTGGTCATGCATAGTTTTAGTCTTCGTCCACTTACATTGGCAATTCTTGGGGTTACAGCAACATCTACTTTTGCAGAGACTGTGAACGAGACAGCGACTCCTACAACAACACATCAAATGTCTACGATTGTGGTTTCAGCGGCGGGTTTTGAACAAGATATTAAAAATGCGCCTGCTTCAATTAGTGTAGTAACCGCAGAAGAATTAAAGAAAAAAGGTATTACCAGTATTGCAGATGCGCTCAGTGAAGTACCAGGTGTCGACGTACGAAATGGCCAAGGCAAAACTGGTGGTTTAAATATCCAAATGCGTGGTCTGAATCAATCTTACACTCTTATTTTGATCGATGGTCAGCGTCAGAATACTTCTGGTTCAATTGGTCCAAATGGTTTTGGTGAATTTAGTACAAGCTTTATGCCACCATTAGCTTCTATTGAACGTATTGAAGTCATTCGTGGTCCTATGTCTACCCTTTATGGTTCTGATGCCATGGGCGGTATCATTAATATTATTACCAAGAAAGTTGCATCAGAATGGAATGGTAACGTTTCTGTTGAACAGAATATTCAAGAAAATTCTGATATTGGTAATAACTGGAAAACCAGTGCAGTTGTTAATGGTCCAGTGATTCAAGATAAACTTGGTATACAAGTACGTGGCGAGTTTTTCCACCGCGATCAATCAGATCGACTTGTTACCCCCGCAAAAACTATTGATGAAGGTAGCCAAGGTCGTGACCCACGTACAGTAGAAGCAAATAATTATGCTGTGGGTACAAAACTTACGCTAAATGTAAATGATAATGTCTCTACTTGGGTAGACTTTGATCATGCTAAACAACGTTTTGATAATAGTGATGCCCGTTTAGGTGAACTTTACGAATTCAACCGTACGACAGGTTTACCATCAGGAATTGGTTCATATAAAGACGAGATCAAATTCTTAAGAGATCGTATTTCTGCAGGTGTAGATGCTGAGCTTAGCTTAGGTCAATGGAAAACATTTGCAAACTATGTTTCTTCTGAACAAGAAGGCCGTCGTCTTCCAAAAGGAAATGTACCTGAATACAATTATTATTCAGATGGTACACAAGATCGTATTTTAGAAAATAAAGACCTAACCGTTGATTCTCGTATTATTTCAACACTTGGCAACCATAAACTTACAGCTGGTGTTGAATATAAAGATGGTGAAACCATCGATAACTCAGCAGGTAATGGAGTTGCTTTTAAACAAGATTCTTGGTCTGTGTTCGCTGAGGATGAATGGAATCTAACGGATTCTCTTGCATTCACTTTCGGTGGTCGCTACGAAGACCATAGTGCTTTTGGTGGTCACTTTACACCTCGCGCATATTTAGTTTGGAACACCAATGATCAGTTGATTTTAAAAGGTGGTATAAGTACTGGCTATAAAGTTCCAACAGCGAATGACCTTCATAATGGAATCAATGGTTTTAGCTCACAAGGCCGAAACGTGAATTTGGGCAACCCAGATCTTAAGCCTGAAGAAACCACAAACTATGAACTTGGTTTCGTTTACGACAACTTGTCTAATTTCTCTTTAGCTACCACTGCGTTCTTTACTCAGTTTAAAGATATTATCATCAGTGATGCACGCGTCGTTGAAAACTGTTTATGGGCAGGTCGCCCAACAGGACAAGCACCTGCAAACAACTGCATGACTGTAGGCAGTTTTGATAATCAGCAAAACTTTAGCTTTAAAGGCAATGCAGGCGAAGCTGAAAGCTACGGTGTGGAACTTAGTGCTAAATATGAAATTTCTCCAAGCTTTGATGTAAAAGCAAACTATACTTGGTTAGAGTCTGAAATTACCGAAGGTGAAAATAAAGGTAATCCTATTGAAAATACACCTCGTCACGCTTTGAACTTCACAGGAACTTGGTATGTGAATGATAAGTTCACTACCTGGTTAGAAGCTGAATATAAATCTGACCGTGTACGTTTCATAGATCCTGATTTAAGCGATGTCAATGTAAGTCGTGAAATTGATGCTGTCGGCAATAAGTTAAAAGCCTATGAGCTATTTAATTTAGGTGCATCTTATAAAGTCAACAATCAAGTTACTGTTTCAGGTCGTGTGAATAACTTATTGAACAAAGACTTTGGCGACTATAAGTCATTTATTAATAGTGATAACGAAGTTGAAAATGCTTTCCTATATACTAAAACGACGAGTGGTTTAGCGGGTACTTATATTCCAGACCGTAACTACTGGCTATCTGTTTCATATGACTTCTAATATTTAAGTGAAAGTTATTTAAAACCCTGCCCTGGCAGGGTTTTTTATTATCGCTAGATTAGTACTCCACGAAAAATCCCTAATTTATGTCCCTTTATAGACATCATTATTCTCAATAAAAATTTAATAATCAGATTAATTTTTCAATATTTATTAAAATCAAAAACTTAAGTAGATATTGTTATATCATTACATTTAAAAACTCATTTAATATTTTCTTAAAGATCATGAATTCCCATGATAAAAAGATAAAAATAAAAACAAGAATCATTATTATTCGCATACATTTTTAGCATTCATTTATTAGGTTTAACATGACCTTCATTAAAACACGTAAAAAAATCGTTTCCTCTGCAATTGTTTCATCTTTATCAATGGTAGCTGCATCTGCGATGGCAGAAGAACAGGTGATCCAGTTAGAGACTATTCATCAAGAAGTCAAAGCTGAACAAACACCCAGCTTAAAAGTAGATCAATCTGCGAATAGCAAATTTGTTGCGCCTTTACTCGACACCCCCAAGTCAGTTTCAGTGATTTCAAAACAGCTGATTGCCGATACACAAGTGACGACTTTAGCTGATGCACTGCGTACAGTTCCGGGGATTACCTTGGGTGCAGGTGAAGGTGGTAATCCGAATGGTGACCGTCCATTTATTCGTGGTTATAACTCTGAAAGTTCGATGTATGTAGACGGCGTTCGTAATGCCACCTCACAAAACCGTGAAATGTTTGCGGTAGAACAAGTTGAAGTGACCAAAGGTTCTGCTTCTGCCATGGGCGGTGCAGGCACCACTGGCGGTAGCATTAACATGATTTCTAAAGTCGCTAAAGCAGGCGATTTTCTAGAAGGTTCGGTCGCTGGCGGCACAGATAATTATCAACGTATTACTTTAGATGGTAACAAAGACTTTGGTAATGGTATTGCGGCACGTGTGGCAGTCATGGGGCATCAAAATGAAAAAGCCGGCCAGAAAGACGGTGCAGAATATAAACGTGCCGGTATTGCACCGAGTATTAGCTTTGGTCTGGACACCCCTACCCGTGGGACTCTAAGTTATTACTACTTAAAAACCGATGACACACCAGATTCAGGTATTCCCTATAATAACCCATTTGGTGCTCCAAGAACTGCAACAGCAACAGACTATCGTCCATTAAATGGCAACGGCAAGCCAATTGACGTTAAACAAGGTCAATACTATGGCTGGAAAGATCGTGATTTCCAGAAACAGGAAAATCAGATTGGAACAATTAAATTAGAACATGATTTAACTGATAACTTAACAATTAGTAATACTGCTGTGTATGGCAACTCTAAAAATGATTACCTTTGGACCAATCCAGATGATTCTCAGGGTAACTTTTACAACAAAGCAGGTTTTACAAGTGAATTAACAGGAAATGTCTGGGCGCGTGCCAACTCACGTGTGGCAAATACTGATGCTTTTACCGACCAACTTGCTTTAACCGGTAAATTTAATACCGGTATGCTTAAACATAGTTTTAATCTGGGTGCCGAATATTCAGACCAAGAAACTGACCGTACCCAATACATTATCGATGGTGTTAACGCTACAGGTAATGTACACAATGCCTGTAACGCTGGTGATATTACTTCAGGCTGGTGTACTTCGGTACAAAACCCAAACCGTGGGCCATGGACAGGTACATTAAGTACCAATGGTGCTGACCAGTACAATATTCAAAGCAAATCAAAGTCTGTTTATTTCCTGGATAGTATTGAATTCACCCCTCAATGGCTCTTAGATTTAGGCATACGTTGGGATAATTACTCAACTGAGCAAACCATGACTTATGGTGCACGAAATAATGCAGTTACTGGTGCAAACAATACACCGATTACAGCAAGTGCTGGCGATCAAGTGACAATTAAAAATGATAAAGATTTCATCAACTATCAAGCCGGTCTTACTTTTAAACCGGTTGAAAATGGCAGCATCTATGCAAGTTATGCGACTTCGTCTAATCCAGTCGGTGTAGATGGTGGCGATGGTTCTGAAGGGATTACTGCTGCAATAAATAATCTTAAACCTGAAGAAGTCCGGACCATGGAGTTAGGAACTAAATGGGATGTCTTGAATGATAAGCTCAACCTGACTGCAGCTATTTTCCGCACGGAAAAAACCAATACTCGTGCGACCGGAGATGATGGCACCACAAGTAATATTGGTGAAACTCGTGTCGATGGTATTGAGCTAGGCGTAAACGGTAATATCACGGATAAATGGGCAGTTTCTGCTGGTTATACTTATTTAGACAGTGAGTTAGTTGATGGTGGTTATGAAAATATTGGCACTACAGCAGCTCCAATCTACATTTCCAATAGAAGTAATGGTAATCAGGTTCAAAACGTCGCGAAAAACAGTGCAACCCTTTGGACTACTTATGCAGTAACTCCTGCTTTAACCCTAGGTGCTGGTGCCGTCGCAATGGACAAAGTCTATGGCAATGCTACTAATACCAAGTTTGTACCAGGCTATGTTCGCTATGATGCCATGGCACGGTATAACGTGAATGAAAACGTTGATTTACAATTAAACGTCAACAACCTGTCTGATGAACGTTACTTCACAAAAGCCTATTCATCTCACTATGCGACCGAAGCAGAAGGCCGTAGCGCAGTGCTGGCAGTCAACTTTAAATATTAATTCAATGCAACCGCATAGCCTCCTGATGGGGGCTATGTTATTTTTAAAAGACGATTATTCAGGGGTTTCCAGTGCTGCATCATATTCCAAATGTACTGAGCAAAGAACAGGTGCAATATTTCCGTGAGGAGATGAATAAGATTGAGTGGGTCAACGGCAAGGTTACCGCGGGTACACTCTCTGCAACGGTGAAACAGAATCAGCAATTACCTGAAGATCATTCCCTGACCCAGCATTTAAGCACAATCATTCTTGAGTCTCTGGGACAGCATGCTTTATTTTTATCAGCGGCGATTCCACTGGATATTATTCCTCCCCTGTTTAACCGCTATGAAAATAATGAATCTTTCGGCTTTCATGTCGACAATTCGATTCGTCGTATTCGCGGCAGCAATGAACGCCTTAGAACGGATTTATCCTGTACGGTTTTCTTGAGTGAACCTGAAGAGTATATCGGTGGTGAACTGGTGGTCGAAGACACTTACGGTTATCACGAAGTAAAATTACCTGCCGGCGATATGATTTTGTATCCATCCACCAGCCTGCATGAAGTCACGCCCATCACTGCCGGTTGTCGAATTGCTTCATTTTTTTGGGTACAAAGCATGATCCGTGATGATGCAGAGCGGCATATGCTGTTTAATCTGGATCAGAGTATTCAAAACTTGAGAATGCAGCTGGGTGATCAGCATGCAGAAGTTATGAAACTGACCAACCTGTATCATAATTTAATGCGTAAATGGGCTGAACTTTAAAAGAGGCTCTGTCTTCAATGATCTTTAAGAACAACTGGATCTATTGTTTATCAAAATATACTGCGTTGTGGCACAATTGAACGTAATAAATAACGCATTATGTCCAAATCAAGAAAATATAAAATACGATATTTAAAATAAGTGAAAATATTTTTCAATACTTAAACTTTATAAGAAAATCTTTATTACCATACGACTAAAATCCATAAAAATAGCAAAAACTTTTCGGGATAAGTGGATTAAACTTTAAATTATAAGTAAGGCATTTAGTGCATTTGGTAGAGCTAAACCACCAATATTTAGACCATATTTCAGGTTTGAACCAGACTGTCACTAAAACCCAATGAATAGACAAAATCTATGCCGCTGACCCACGCACCGCTTTAACCAAGATTACGGTACCCAAGTTAGCATAAGGAGCTCTCTCATGATGTTGGCTGATCCAAGTAAAAAATACCGTCGCATGTATCAACGTGTGGACTTACCAGACCGTCAATGGCCGAACAATGAAATCAACAAAGCGCCAATCTGGATGAGTACTGACCTGCGTGACGGTAACCAAGCGATCTTTGAGCCAATGAACATGGAGCAGAAATTCAAGATGTTCCAGATGTTGGTGAAAATCGGTTTCAAACATATTGAAATCGGCTTCCCGTCAGCATCGCAAATTGACTTCGATTTCACCCGTAAATTGATTGAAGAAGGTCATATTCCGGATGACGTTTATATCGAGGTCTTGGTTCAGGCACGTGATCATTTGATTCAACGTACCTTTGAATCTTTACAAGGTGCGAAACGTGCCATTGTACATATCTATAATTCTAACTCGCCGACATTCCGCAACAAAGTCTTGAATGTTGATGTTGAAGGTGCAAAACAGTTAGCGATCAATGCTGCACAGAAAGTAAAAGAATATGCCGCAAAACAGCCGGAAACTGAATTCGTATTTCAGTACAGTCCGGAATGTTTTACTGCAACCGAATTAGAAGTCGCGAAAGATGTCTGTGATGCTGTGACTGAAATCTGGGAAGCATCACCGACCAATAAAGTGATCTTAAACTTGCCTGCAACGGTAGAAGTTTCAGGTCCACACATCTATGCCGATCAAATCGAATGGATGCACCGCAACATCCAGCGTCGTGATGGCGTGATCATTTCTGTGCATTGTCACAATGACCGTGGTTGTGGCATTGCCGCTTCAGAATTGGCGATTATGGCCGGTGCTGACCGTGTTGAAGGCTGTGTCTTCGGAAATGGTGAACGTACCGGTAACGTCGACGTGGCTGCGATTGCCTTGAACATGTATACCCAGGGTGTAGCACCGAATTTAGATTTCTCCAACATCAATGAAATCATTGCGACTGTGGAAGAATGTACCGGTTTACCTGTGCACCCGCGTCATCCTTATGCCGGTGATTTGGTGTTTACTGCATTCTCGGGTTCGCATCAGGATGCCATTAAAAAAGGTTTCGAGTTCCAGAAGAACGAAGAAATCTGGGATATGCCGTACTTACCAATCGACCCGAAAGATTTGGGCCGTGACTATGACGCAGTAATTCGTGTCAATTCACAATCAGGTAAAGGTGGTATTGCCTACTTGTTAGAATCGAACTACAACGTGATCTTGCCGCGTCGTTTACAGATTGAATTCTCTCAGATCGTACAAAAACGTACCGATGAGCAAGGCACTGAAATCAGTGCGACTGAAATCTGGAAGTTGTTCAAGGAAACTTATGTGGATGCTAAAAACGTTCACTATTCTGCGAAAAACTATAAATTGTCGGATGACAATGGCAATCAGGTGATTGAGCTTGATCTTGAAATTGATGGCCAGTCACGTCGTGTTCGCGGTGAAGGCAATGGTCCAATTTCTGCGATTTTGGATGCACTTCATTTGCCGATTGACGTGGTGAACTATGAAGAGCGCAGCATCAGTTCAGGTGCTCATGCCAAAGCCTTGGCCTTGATCGAACTTCAAGTGAAAGGTACTGGTAAATCTGCCTTTGGTGCCGGGGTACATGACAACATCGTGACCTCTTCTATCGAAGCAATTATTGCCTCGACCAACCGTCTGATTGATCAGGGTGTTTTAAGCACTGATCAGGTGATTGCTGCTGCGGTCTAAACGGCGGTATTAGAATTTGCGATAATTCATAGCACTAAAATGACTTTAGAAGGATACCGGCAAATGGTATCCTTTTATTATTCATACTAAAGATTTAAGGTGAATCCTCCCCGTGTCTTTTCCAGCTGACTCAGTGGGCATTATTGTCCCACAAAAGTTCCAATTTGAAGAGCCGTTAGAGCTTGAATGCGGTCGCATCCTCCCACGTTTTGAACTGATGGTTGAAACTTATGGCGAACTCAATGCCGATAAGTCCAATGCCATTCTGATTTGTCATGCCCTTTCCGGTCATCACCATGCTGCTGGCTATCATCATGAAGATGATAAAAAAGCCGGCTGGTGGGATTCATGTATTGGTCCCGGCAAAGCTATTGATACGTCAAAATTCTTTGTGGTTTCACTGAATAATATTGGTGGCTGTAGCGGCTCTACCGGCCCAACCTCACCCAATCCTGAAAATGATAATCGTCCGTATGGTCCTGATTTTCCACTGGTTACAGTTCGCGACTGGGTCAAAACCCAAGCCCTGCTCTCTGATCGTTTAGGAATTGATACCTGGGATGCCATCATTGGCGGTTCACTGGGTGGCATGCAGGCATTGCAATGGTCAGTGGATTATCCAAACCGTTTAAGAAAATGCGTGATTATTGCCAGCGCTCCAAAGCTTTCTGCACAGAATATTGCCTTTAACGAAGTGGCACGTCAGTCGATTTTGTCAGACCCGGATTTCCATAATGGTCGTTATCTGGAAAATGACAGCTATCCAAAACGTGGTCTGATTCTGGCGCGTATGGTCGGTCATATTACTTACCTGTCCGAAGAAGCCATGAAACAGAAATTTGGCCGCGATTTGAAATCAGGCAAATTTATGTATGGTTTCGATGTCGAATTCCAGGTCGAAAGCTATTTACGTTATCAGGGTGAGCAGTTCAGCCGTAACTTCGATGCCAATACCTATCTGATCATGACCAAAGCGCTGGATTACTTTGATCCGTCGCGTGAATATGAACAGTCGCTCAAAAAAGCCATGGCCAATACCCAGTGCAAATTCCTGGTGGTGTCATTCACGACTGACTGGCGTTTTACTCCTGCCCGCTCACAGGAAATCGTGGATGCTTTAATTAGCAACCATAAACCTGTGAGCTATCTGGATATTGATGCCGAACAGGGTCATGACTCTTTCCTGTTCCCTATTCCGCTCTATGTAAAATCTTTGCGTGCATTCCTGGGTGGTGAAGAACACCTGAAAGCAACACCGAAGGAGACCATATAATGCGTATCGATCAACAACTCGCTGAAAAGTGGATTAAGCCCGGTTCTAGCGTACTTGACCTCGGTTGTGGCGATGGTGAACTGCTGGCACAAATGAGTAAAAAGCACGATATTCGTGCATACGGATTAGAAATTGATCAGGAAAAGATTGCAATTGCAGTCAGTCGCGGGTTAAATATCATCCAGCAAGACTTAAACCTTGGTTTAAGCCGTTTTGCCGACCAGTCTTTTGACAATGTGGTCATGGCACAAGCTTTGCAAGCTGTAGATGCACCTGACGTATTGTTACGTGATATGGTGCGTGTAGGGAAACAGGCCATTATTACCTTTCCGAACTTTGCGCACTGGAAGACCCGGTCTTTCTTGGCAATCAAAGGGAGAATGCCGGTTTCTGAAGCCTTGCCGTATATGTGGTATAACACCCCGAATATCCACTTATGTACATTTCGTGATTTTGAAGCACTTTGTGCGGAAAATAACATCAAAATTATTAATCGACTCGCTGTGAACGGGAATCAAGAAGATAGTTTGCTGAGCAAGCATCTCCCTAATCTATTTGGTGAAGTCGCAATTTATCGAGTGAGCGCGCTATGAAAAAATTATTATTAAGTACGACGCTACTGGCGGGACTTTTTGGCATGCAAGCCCATGCAGATTATGTTGCACCGAGTCCTTCTGTTGCCAGTCAAGCGGCTCAGTATTCCATCATGGATATCAACAGTCTGACCAAAGCAGCGAAAGCTGGTCAGGCCGGCGCACAGTTTTATCTGGCCACCAAATACCAGTATGGTAAAGACATTCAAAAAGATGAACGACAGGCCTTTGCCTGGTATAAAGCTGCTGCGGATCAAGGTCTGGCAGTTGCCCAGCTGAATGTCGGCCGTATGCTGGCAGATGGTATTGGCACCAGAAAAGATGAAGCGCTGGCGCGTCAGTATTTTGAAAAAGCGGCCAGCCGTGGCGATAACCGTGCCAGCTTTAATCTGGCAATGATGGAAGAGAAAAAGAAAAACTATATGGGCGCTTACCAGTGGTATGAACTGTCTACCCGTGATGGCATGCTCGACAATAAAGTGATTACGCTGTCGGAAGGCAGAAAAACTGCCTTGGCAGCGAACTTAACCCAAGAGCAGATCCGTCAGGCGCGTGATCGTGCCGACAGATGGATTCAGGCACAATAAAGCTGAATGGTATAAATAGCACCTTCGGGTGCTTTTTTATTGCCTACAAACCCGCAATGGCAGTTAAAATAGTACTCATTCTTTATCTAATAATGAGTTTTTGACATGGCTGCAACTGACTGGTTATCCCAAGGCACACTGGTATTGGCGAGTAATAACAAAGGTAAAATTGCCGAGTTTGAAAAACTGTTTGCCGAGCTGCAACTGCCGGTTGAAGTCGTGGCTCAAGGCAAGTTGAATATCGAAGATGCGATCGAAGATGGTCTAAGCTTTGTCGAAAATGCCATTATTAAGGCTCGTCATGCTGCTAAAATTTCCGGAAAACCTGCTATTGCAGATGATTCAGGCATTTGTGTGCCGATTCTTGGAGGCGTTCCCGGCATTTACTCGGCTCGTTATGCCGGCGAGCATGGCAACGATGCCGCTAATAATGAAAAACTGCTGGCCGATCTCAAACCCTTACGCCAAGAGGGTGAAGCGATTGAAGGCATGTTTGTTTGTGTACTGGCTCTGGTCCAACATGCCGAAGATCCCTTACCGCAAGTCTTTCAGGGTATCTGGCACGGGGAAATTCTGGAAGCTGCACGTGGTGAAAATGGTTTTGGCTATGACCCGTTGTTCTGGTTACCGGAACTAGGGATTTCCAGTGCAGAAATGAGCAAGGAAGAAAAGAATAAAATCAGTCATCGTGGTCAGGCGATGCAGTTGTTTAAAGCGAGTTTGGCAAAGTAAGTTTTTGATCTCCTCCCTTTAGTAAAAGGGAGGTTGGGAGGGATTTAAACATTAGTGAATCCCCCTAAATCCCCCTTTTACAAAGGGGGACCTTACAACTCTTTCTAGCCTTCTCTCCAAGAAAGGAAACTTTATAGCGTAGGCATCAACGCATGCACCACTGCCCCATATAAAGCAATCAAGATCGCACTGGCCAAAGTTCCCGAGGCAATATATTTGGCGGAATGGCCCGTTCCCTGATAATGGGTTTCCAGTGCCACAATATTGGCTGCAGGCGGCAATAAAAAGAACATCAGCATTACCGCATAAGTCAGCGTCTGCTGTGGAATCGGCAAATAAAAATAAGCTGCGCCACACAGTAAAACAGCAAATAGCCCACGACAAAAAATAAGTTGCAGACTGCGCATTAAATCGAAGCGGCTGATCCGCACATTGCTTAGCCACATCCCCAGTACACACATACCACTAAAAGTCACCAGCACTTTATTGGCTTGATACAGTATCTCGACCCAAGCCACTTGTTGCCAGTGATTCAAATCCCAAAATGACAATAAAGCTGCCATCGACAAAGCGACCACCGGAGGTGAGAACAACACATTTTTTAAAATATAGCTGCTATCTTGTCTGGCTTCACTGACTGCCATCACCGCACAGACATTGCCAAACAAAGAACCACCGATGTACAGCGCCACCACAGTACTGGTCGCTTGCGGGCCAAAAACTGCCAGTGCAAAAGGAATTCCCAGCCATGCCCCATTTAAATAGCTCAGGCATAAGGCACGCAGTTTATTTTTCAGGGTGAAATAAAATAGGGCAAAGAACACACAGGAACAGAAAAAGCTAAAGGCAATTAACCACAAACTGCCCTCTTGGTAAAATACCATATTGTAGATAATGAGTACCGGAATCAGGATCCGTGCCAGTAAAGCAGCCAAAAAAGGTCGAATCGGTTTTAAAAATTGCACCCCCCAATAACCAATTAGAAAAGACAGGAGGGGAAGAATCAAGGCCATGACAATACTGCTGAGATTTCCATATCAGGCTGTATGCTAACACAGCATACTTTTCATTGAATTATGAAATTTTTTATATGAGTGATTCATTCCCCTGTTGCCGTGTCGGCAAACTGTCATCAAAGCGTCACCGCGCTGTCATACAAGCCTGCTGAGATAGGTGCATGAAATATAGAGGATAAAATAATGGCAGGATTATCAATTTGGCATGTGCTGATTTTCGCAATTGTGGTGATTTTATTGTTCGGTACATCGAAACTTAAAAATTTGGGTAAAGACGTCGGCGGCGCGATTAAAGACTTTAAAAAATCAGTAAAGGATGAAGAGGCTGAACAGGCCAAGCTTGCAGAGCCACGCACCATTGATGCCCAGGTCAAAACGCCTGAACATTCGGTTAAAAGTTAAGAGTTCGCTATGCTCAATATTGGAATGACCGAGCTGCTGATTTTCGGGATTATTGCGCTTTTGGTTCTTGGGCCAGATAAGCTTCCGGAAGCAGTCCGTTTTGTCGGAACATGGTACGGTAAGATCAAGCGTATGGTGAGCAATGTTCAGAATGATCTTGATCGTGAATTGCGCCTGTCCGAGCTACGTGAACAGATGCAGGCTGAAATGCAACGGATTCAGGAACTGGAAGCCAAGATGCAGGCACAAATGACAGATTTGCAGCAACCGATGGCAACCGATGAAGTAAAAATAAAATCGCAAGCTGTTCAGCCCTTGCTCAGCTATCAGCCGGTGATACAGCCTGTATCCCCCGTGTATTTACCTCAGCCCGCAAAAACTCAAGCAGTGATTCTGGAACAACGCTATACAGAAATGAAGGTGGCCGTATGACCTCTTTACCGACCACACCAGCCTCAAATGATGCTGCAGCGCTGAACCTTGAACAGATGCCGATTACCCAGCATTTGATCATCTTAAGAAAGCATTTGTTTAAAGTCGTTGCTGTCCTGATTGGCCTGTTTTTCTGTTTGCTGCCCTTTGCCAATCAGACTTATCAATGGTTGTCTGAACCATTGCGTGCACAGCTACCTGCCAGCTCGACCATGATTGCTACGGATGTCACTGCAACCTTCATGGCACCCTTTAAGCTGAACTTCTTTGTCGCGCTGATGATCGCGATGCCGTTTATCCTATATCAGCTTTGGACCTTTATTAAGCCTGCACTATATGCCAAAGAAAAGAGCCTGGCCTTGCCGCTTCTGATCGGTAGTATCGTGCTGTTTTATACTGGCATCAGCTTTGCCTACTTTGTGGCATTACCCTCGATTCTGCATTTTTTTATCAGTGTTTCGCCTGAAACCGTAGCCCCGATGACCGACATCAACAGTTATCTCAGCTTCTGTTTAAAGCTGTTTCTGGTCTTTGGTTTTACCTTTGAAATTCCTATTATTACCTTGGTTCTGATCTTGATTGGTGCAGTTTCGACACAGACTCTGATCGAGAAACGGCGCTTTATTATTGTGGGTTGCTTCTTTGTAGCAATGTTTGTGACGCCCCCGGATGCCCTGTCGATGATCATGCTGGCTGTCCCGATGTGGCTGCTGTTTGAACTGGGTTTACTGGCAGGGAAACTGATTGAAAAACGTCGGTTAAAGACTGAATAACAATAACCCTCCAAAACAAAAAAAATATCAACTTACTCAGGCAGCTCTGGCTGTCTTTTTGTTTTTAATTTTAAATAAAATACTGATTTATTTAATTTTATTGAAACAATTCTTTCACTTCCCTGTCATTTTTAGCCGTTAATTTACTCATAACCATTTAAAACAACCAAGCACATACTGCTAGGAACAAAATATGACTGATCAAATTGCTTTTAATGATGATTATGACAGCAACACTTCGGGGAACCCAGAATTTCACCAACTGTTTAACCAACAGATGAGTCGTCGCGATTTAATTAAAAAGACGGCTGGTGGTGCAGTAGCATTAACCTTAGCAGCCTCACTTACGGGCTGTAGCGATAATGATGAAGAATCAACTCCGCCAAGCACACCTGCAACACCGAATGAACCAGATTTAACTGCAACACCTAAATCATTAACCTTCAAACCAGTGGATAAAAACACTTTAGAGCAATTTACTGTGGCTGAAGGCTATGATTTTAAAGTCCTACATGCGGTAGGTGATCCTTTACACCCAAGCCTACCTGTATGGGATGAAAACAATATTCCTAGTGGTGTATCCTACGAACGCCGTGTCGGTGACAACCATGATGGTATGACCTTTTTTGGTTTAAATACCAGCAAGCAAAATTTTGATGCGACTGTATCGGACACTGGCTTATTGGTGATGAATCACGAATATTTACAACGTGATGACTTACACCCTCGTGGTAACATATTTGATCAAGATGATATCACTGAAGATGAAGTGATCCGTGAAGTGAACTCTCATGGTGTTTCTATTGTTGCAATCAACAAAAATCCTGAGACACAAGAAATCACGGTCGATTTAAACTCGCCATTTAACCGCCGTATTACAGCAGCAACTGAAATGGAATACCGTGGCCCTGTACGTGGTAATACGTTGGTACAAACAGCATTTAGCCCAGATGGTACCAAAACACGTGGCACCATCAACAACTGTGGTAACGGCTATACCCCTTGGGGCACTTATCTCACCACTGAAGAAAACTTCAACCAATATCTCGCACGTCAAAAAGACACCGAAGGCGGGGATGTACGCGATGCCAATACCGAACATGCGTTAAAACGCTATAAAGTCAATAATGGCGCACGTGGTTATAACTGGCAAAGCATTAGAAATCCACAAATCTTTACGCCAGATTATTTCAGCCGTTGGAACACAGTCATCAGCGCTGCATCGGAACAAGAGGATTATCGCAACTCGATTAATACTTTCGGTTGGATTGTTGAAATAGATCCGTTTGATAATCGTAGTATGCCAGTAAAACGTACCGCTTTAGGTCGCTTTGCTCATGAAGACTGCCGTGCTAGCCGTGCCATTGCAGGTAAACCACTTGCATTCTATATGGGTGATGATTCACAAGGCGAATACATCTATAAATTTGTCTCAGATACTCCGTGGAATCCTACTGATGTCAACGGTGGCTATGCGGCTGGCGACAAATACATGAATAACGGTAAGCTTTATGTTGCGCAATTTGATTTCAATGAAGCAACGGGTGAAGCTAAAGGCCAATGGTTAGAACTCTCTTTGTCTAATCCAAAGATTGCCAACTATGCAGAATACAAATTTGCAGACCGAGCAGATATTTTGGTCAATGCACGTATCGCAGCCGATGCAGCGGGCGCAACTAAAATGGACCGCCCTGAATGGGTTGCGGTAAATCCACATAATGGCGAAGTGTATGTCACATTAACCAATAACTCACAACGCGGTTCAGCACATGTAATTGATGCAGCTAATCCACGCCAATATTCAGATGATGATGATGCAACGAACCGCCTACGTGGCAATATTAATGGTCACGTGATTCGCTTCCGTGAAACAGGCGACGATGTTACTGCAACATCATTTACATGGGATATTTTCCTATTTGGTGCCGAAGCAGATTCAATCCCAGGTGTAAACCTTTCTGGCTTGACGGATGCAAATGACTTCTCTAGCCCAGATGGTATGTGGTTTGATGACCGTGGCGTATTATGGTTACAAACTGACGATGGTGCATATACGGATACAACCAACTGCATGATGCTGGCAGCACTTCCTGGTTCAGTGAGCGATGGTTCTGTACAAACCGCAACAGCGGGCACAGGCACACAAAAAACACCTATGGGTGCGAAGCTCGATGACTCGAAGCTACGCCGTTTCTTGGTTGGTCCTGCTGGCTGTGAAATTACAGGGGTCACTATGACACCTGACTACAAAGCCATTTTTGTAAACGTACAACATCCAGGTGGCACTTGGCCTGCAAACCAAGCTGAACATTTAATCAGTACTGGTCGTGCGTATTCACGTCCACGCTCAGCAACAGTCGTGATTACCCGTAAAGATGGCGGTGTCATTGCAGGTGAGTCGTTAGAAACCCCTAAAGCTTAAACCCTGAAGTGACCTAAAAAATGCCGACATCTGTCGGCATTTTTTATATCCGGTGATTATTTTAGGCTAATTATTTTCTCAATAGTTTGACCTGCGGTTGTACCTTGTTGTGACTTCTCAATCCAGTGCCATTGTCCCTGCTGCATTCTCAAAAAATTGGAGCATCGGGTGCCATAGGCCGGACTCTGGATAAAAGTCGAAGACAGCAGCTGTTCCATTTCAACCGAGATGCCGGTGTCTGGCAGAAGTTCAGGAATCACCTTGCGTTCGTCTTCCAGAATATCCCAGACTGCATGACACAAATCTGCTTCTGCGATCTCCAGTTGTTGCAGCATCGGTAAAAATTCCTGGGTAAAGCGTTTACGTAAATGTCGGGTCTTGTACCAGTCTTCGCTCATCAGGCCATTCGAAACCACATAGACGCCATGGGCCAGTACTTGTGGTGCTTCACCGCGATTGCTCATATACACCGCCTGATCTTGATCGCCGATAAACAGGTTAAAGCCGGCATAGTCACACTGGCGTTGTTCCAGATCTTGAGCAAAACGAATCGGCGTTAAGTCAGAATCTAAAAAGTTCTGGATGATATGTCCACGTGAAGTCGGATAATGCCCTTTGTCCTGCCCATCACGAAAATTGGTAATCACCGCCCAGCGACTGGAAGCCGTAATCCCCATCCAGGTGCCGCCCGACTGTAGATCCTGTCCGGCAATTATCGGACTATTCTCCCATTCATGCAGCTCCTGCGTAGGACGCTGATAGAACTCATCCCGATTTGAAATCAGACATAATGAGCTCTGATCCAGAACCCGCCAAGCCAATGCCACGATACACATAATTTACGCTCTCGATCTTTACACATTGAATGTACAACATTTTTCTTTGCTTTAAGCTAAAATCTGTGCAAAACAGAATCATAAGGAACAGGAATGCTCACCTATCCCAATATTGATCCCGTCGCGATTTCGCTCGGGCCCTTACAAGTCCACTGGTATGGACTGATGTACTTACTGGCATTTTTATTTGCCTGGGGATTGGCGACGTTTCGCGCCAAACAACGTGGCTGGACACCGGATATGGTGTCTGACCTGATTTTCTTCGGTGCACTCGGTGTGATCATCGGTGGCCGTGTCGGTTATGTCTTCTTCTACGGTTTTTCCCAGTTCCTGGCCGATCCTTTATGGCTGTTCCAGATCTGGACCGGCGGTATGAGTTTCCATGGCGGTTTCCTCGGGGTCATTCTGGCCATGTTGTGGTGGTGCAAGAAATATAAGATGACCTGGTTCCAGACTCTGGATTTTATCGCACCTTGCGTACCGACAGGGTTGATGTTTGGCAGGATTGGTAACTTTATTGGCGGCGAACTGTATGGCCGTCAGGTGACCGACCCAAACTTTGCCTGGGGCATGATTTTCCCGACCGACCCGCTGCAACTGGTACGTCACCCATCACAACTGTATCAGGCACTGTGTGAAGGCCTGATCCTGTTTATTGTACTGTGGTGGTTCAGCTCGAAGCCGCGTCCACGTATGGCTGTTTCGGCCCTGTTCCTGATCGGTTATGGTCTGGCACGTTTTGTGGTTGAATTCTTCCGTGAGCCGGATAATGGCCAGCTGTTTATTGGCTGGATGAGCAAGGGCCAGTTCCTGAGCCTGCCAATGATCCTGATTGGCTTGTGGATGATGTGGTATGCCTACCAGAAGAAAATATATGACTGGGGTCCAAACAAAAATAGCTGAGAAAATCGCGTAATTTAGCGAGGCAACGACCTCGCTTTTTTATACTCAAAATATGCTAAAGTGCCGATTATCTCTTCTATTCCATCATTACTATGCTTGAGTTCTGGTTTAATCCGCAGGTCTCTGTTCTCAAAAAACTGTTGATCTTTATTGTGATTGCAGCGACAGCTGCAGGCTTGTACTGGATGCAACCACTGCCCTTAGATTCGATTTTGATGTTTGTCGGGACCGGCATCATTTTTCTGATCTGTCGTTACTGCAAAATCCACTTTGCCAGCAAAAACCCGAGCGGTTTTTTATATAGATTACTGACCTGGATTCCAATTGCGCTATTAATTGCTTTAGTTTTTATGAATATGCAACAGGGTGAAATCCTGATTCCGGGTGCACAGGGCATTGCCTTTATGGCTCTGGCGATTTGCCTGTTTTCACCATTGTCGCTGCTCAATCAGAACTCTCAGGATCCAGAGCCACCCCATGCTTGAATTTTGGTATTCAGAACGTTGTAACCGTCAAATCAAACTCATCGTTATTATTACGACCTGTATTTTGATTTATACAGCATCGACTGTGGCCCAGTTAGATCCGGTATTTGTGGGGGTGAGTTTAGCGATTGGAATTGTCGTGCATTTACTGCACCATTTCCGCCTGAAAATCTCAAAATCCAATCCCTATGCAAATGGCTTTAGCGCCTTGAGCCGGGTCATTCCCATCATTGCCTTAATTACCCTGTTTGGCTATTTACCAGAACAGCACCAGCAATGGGGCAAATTTGCCTTGGGTCTGCAATGTCTTGGCTTTGCCGCGATTGGATTATTTATCGTTTCAATCTATGAAAGCCGTGCGAAGCGTTTTGAGGACTGATCACTTCGCAGTATTTTCTTAGAAGTAAGTTTCCAGACGATAGTAACTATAAGTCACGTTTTTATTGCGATAAACCGCATGATCTCGCTGTTTGAAATCCGATACCCAGGCACTACCTGAATAAGCCGCGATATGTCCATATTTATGTCCCTGAGTACGGTCAATAATATAGATATCGCCTTTTTTCGGCCGATCAAAAGAAGCATTAATTTTCTTATAGCCCAGCTGCATCAGGGTACTTCCCCAATCTGCCGCTGCGACCGGATGAGTCACAATTTTCGCACCCGAGGATTGCAGACCGACACGAATACTGCGCGCACATTTCTGTGTACTGGTATTTCGGGTAATGCCTTGCAGATAACTGGTAAATTTCTCGATATTGATACGATGGCCATTGCTTACGCCTGAAGCGTTACGGACAGTGGCTTGCTGGGATGACTTTTTAGGTCTTTGCTCCGATTGGGAACGCACCATGATATTCGCTTGGACAGGAGCATATACTTCGCTCATGTTTACTTGATGATCATAGATCATGCCTTACCAACCGCTCCTCGCCTGTAATTTAGGCTTTCATATTGTTAATAAGCCGAGAATACTAGTCGCTTAAATGTTATTTTTCACATTAAAAATGTAAATAAATTTGTCTATTTTTCCGGCATTCAAATTAAACCGTTCTTTCTAATACAGTTACAAAACCCATCATCTTTGCAAAAAAAATGTAAAGCAAAGCCTTTTTAGCCTGAACTATACAAAATGAGCCGTTATTTTCTTCTACTCAAACCCTAGGGATTTAATCTGTAACTCGGCCATTTTCAGACAACATTTCACTACATGATTACATCATTTTGAGCTTTGCACCCTGTATTACACTGATGCGGCATTTTTAAATATTGAACTAAACGGAGAAGAAAAATGAGTCAGACTTTAAGTACCGTTTCAAATTTTAATTTAGAACAATATTTAGGCACCTGGTATGAAATTGCACGCTTGCCGATGAAGCATCAACCTGAAGACAGCACCGATATTTCTGCGGTATATAGCTTGAATGAAAATGGTAAAGTTCGGGTTCAGAATCGCTGTCTGGATGGTGATGGCAAACTGGATGAAGCTATTGCTGAAGCAACCATTGTCGATGCAGAACATGCCAAGCTTGAAGTCAGCTTTTTACCTGAAGGCCTGCGTTGGATTCCGTTTACCAAGGGCGATTACTGGGTATTAAAAATCGACCCCGATTATCAGACCGCGCTCGTAGGCGAACCGAATAAAGAATATTTATGGCTACTGCATCGCGGTACCAGTCTGGACGAAGCGACTCAACGCGAATATTTAAGTTATGCAGAATCCTTGGGCTATGATCTGTCTGATCTGATTCATACAGTCCATACGGGCAATAAAACCGCTTAAACTGCAATCAAAAGACCTCCATCAGGAGGTCTTTTTTATTCTCAATTTGGGCGATGAAAGCTCATCAAAAAATGCTATGATGTGCGCAATTTAAATTGTCCCTTTCGACAGAAAATTGATTATAAAATAATCCATTCTGCTGTTAAAACGGCGATTTTCAACAGATTCAAATAGAGAGAACTATGCGCCAATATCTTGACCTTTTACAACATATCCTCGACAACGGCGGCGATAAAGGCGACCGTACCGGTACAGGTACACGTTCGGTATTTGGTCATCAGATGCGCTTTGATCTTTCCCAAGGTTTTCCTTTACTCACCACCAAAAAAGTTCATTTCCGTTCTATCGTGATTGAACTGTTGTGGTTCCTGAAAGGCGATACCAATGTTCAATATTTAAAAGACCATAAAGTCTCGATTTGGGACGAATGGGCGACCGCAGAACAGACTGCGCGTTTTGGCCGTCCTGAAGGCGAATTAGGCCCAGTGTATGGTCACCAATGGCGTAATTTTGGTGCCAGCAAAAATGCAGACAATAGTTATAATCAGGACGGTTTTGACCAGATCAAATGGTTGATTAATGAAATTAAAACCAATCCGAATTCGCGCCGTCTGATTGTATCTGGCTGGAATCCGAATGAAGCAGGCCAAGTGGCATTACCGCCTTGCCATACCCTGTTCCAGTTCTTTGTACACAATGGCAAATTGTCCTGCCAGCTATACCAGCGTAGCGCTGATGTTTTTTTAGGTGTGCCGTTTAATATTGCCAGCTATGCTTTGTTGACGCATATGATCGCGCAAGTCTGTGATCTGGATGTTGGTGACTTTGTCTGGACTGGCGGCGATACCCATTTGTACAGCAACCATTTTGAACAGGCACAGTTGCAGCTTAGCCGTGAGCCACTCGGCCTTTGTCAATTAAAACTAAATCCTGAGATCAAAGACCTGTTCGATTTTAAATTTGAAGATATCGAAATTGTCGGTTATGAATCTCATCCAGGCATTAAAGCCCCTGTCGCTGTTTAATGTTCTTTATTATAAAGTTCCCTCTCTTCCTAGGAGAGGGCTAGGAAGAGGTTTTTTACCACACGTAAATCGCCAACTCCTTTCAAAATTATTCCTAGCCCTAAAGCATGAAGGCAATCAATATAGATTTTTAACCTTTCTTTCGTACCAGTAAAAAATTACACGAAGGACTTTGGGCTTGATAAGAAGGATTCAATACATGTCATTTCAAGATTTAGAAGTTGTACACGTCGTTGCCATGGATCAGCAGCGTTGTATCGGCAAGGGCAATGACCTACCTTGGCATATCTCTGCCGACCTGAAACACTTCAAGGAAATCACCCAAGGCGGTGTGGTGGTGATGGGTCGCAAGACACTAGAATCGATGGGACGTACCTTGCCTAAACGCGTGAACTGGGTCATTACCCGTGATCCAGACTGGGCATTTGCAGGCACCAAAGTCGCTTATAGCATTGAAGATGCGCTGAGTCAGGCCGTTGCAGATGTAAAGGCTTCAGAAAAACCTGAAACCATTTTCATCATTGGTGGTGGTGAAATCTTTAAACAGACTATGGATATTGCAGACCGTCTGGAACTGACCCATGTCGAACTGGATGTACAGGGCGATGCCTATTATCCAGCGATTCCAGCAGAATTTAAAAAAGTCGCTGCCGAGCAACATATCGACGACAAAACCGGCATTGCTTTTGAGTTCGCAACCTACAGAAAATAAAGCCTATTTCTCATGAAAAAGTGATGATGCAGGGACGCGAATACATCTCCAGACATTGGAGTCTGTGGCTACTGGGCAGCCTGTTTACTTTATTCGTCATTCTGTCGAGCCTGTGGTTCAGCCTGATGCTCTGGGTTCATCAACCCCTCGGAAAAATCGGCAGCTTGATGCTGATTGGACTCTGGCTGACCTTTGCGCTGGTCGTTCTCGGGATTTATTTCACCCGGCATCTGATCTCCCGCCAAGTGGATAGCGTTCTTTATCTTCTGGCCTTTTTATTCTGTCTGCTAGGATATTTCAGTCTGGAAGCGCGTCAGGATCGAGAGTGGAATCCTGAGGTTTCCCAGCTTCTGCATTATGAGCAGCAAGGCGATCAGGTTACCTTACACAATATCCGCAACTTTGACTGGCAGGCCGATGGTCGCTATATCGAACGCTGGGAAAGCCGCAGTTTTGATCTGAATCAGATTACTGGCGTGAACATCATTACTTCCTACTGGATGGGGCCTAAAATTGCCCATACCCTGGTCAGCTTCGATTTTGCCAATCAAAAGCCACTCACCTTCTCGATTGAAATCCGCAAGGAAAAGAATGAAGAGTTTTCAGCGATTGGTGGCTTTTTCCGAAAATATGAACTGAGTCTGGTCGCATCGGATGAAAAGGATATTGTCTATACCCGTAGCAATGTCCGTGGTGAACAGGTCTATTTTTTCCCAGTCAAAATGCCGCAAGCTCAGGCTAAAGCGCTATTCAAGGAATATCTGCGTCAGGCCGATGAGCTGGCCCAAAAGCCAAAATGGTACAATACCCTGACCAGTAATTGCACCACACTAGTCTTTGATATGGTTCAGGCGATATCGCAACAACAGCTACCCTCAGATTACCGGTTGCTGGCCTCCGGCTATTTACCGAATTATCTCTATGATCTTAAAGTACTAGAACAGTCTTGGGATATGCACACTTGGTATCAACGGGCACATGTCAATCCACGGGTAGAACGCACCGCTAATCTCTCCAGTCAGGACTATTCACGCCTGATCCGGCAGGGCCTACCAAAACCCGACATGCGATAACTGTGTAGCAAATCCACTTCAATAAAGATACAAAATCAACTGGAACCTTGATCATTTTTTTGTTTATATACAAATAGCTAGTCAATGATCAGAGTATCTCTCATGCTAAAAAAATTAACTGCAATCGCGATTTTAGGCTCGGTTCTAACGGTCATGGGCTGCGAAACTGTGCCCAATACAGCCACGACACAAACCGCGAATCATTTACAACTTTTGCAAAATCGTACTTGGATTGCGACCCAGATTGGTAATACTGAAATCAAGACTGCGCCAACCGCACGCAATGTTCCGAGTCTGCAATTTGATGCCAGTACCCAGCGCGTTTCAGGTTCAGATAGCTGTAACCGGATTATGGGCAGTTACACAGCAGCGAAAGACACGCTGACCCTGAACCAAATGGCCACTACCCGTATGGCCTGTATGAACAACGATCAGCTTGATCAGAAATTTAATGAAGCTTTAGCCAAAGTGACACATTATCAAGTATTTGGTAAAACCTTAAAATTACTGGATCGCCATGGGAATCTCTTGATCCAGCTAGAAAGTGCTGTTCAGCCGCGTTAATACTTCCCTACAAAAAGCCTGTATGGACAGGCTTTTTTATCTTTCATACTGATGAGCTGGAATTTAACCATCAGCCCGATTGAGTTATTTAATTGAATGAGGAATCAACCATGCAACAGGCACTTTTCGGTGGGGGATGCTTTTGGTGTACTGAAGCCGTATTTTTACAGATCCAGGGGGTTCAGCAGGTCGTCAGTGGCTACGCAGGTGGGCATACAACTGAGCCAAACTACGATGATGTCTGCGGGGGCAATACCGGCCATGCTGAAGTCATTCTGATCGATTTCGATGAAAACCAGGTTAACTATAACCAGTTGCTTGATGTATTTTTTGCAACCCATGATCCGACCACGCTAAACCGTCAGGGCAATGATGTCGGCACCCAGTATCGTTCTGTGATTTATTATCTGAATGATGAACAGCAGCAACAGGCGCAGCAGGCGATCGATGCTCTGAAAGCCGATGGCATCAATATGGTGACTGAACTCAGTCCTGCCCCGACTTTCTATCCGGCGGAAGACTATCATCAAAACTTCTTTGCCAAGAACCCGACCCAGGGCTATTGCAATTTTGCCATTCCTCCAAAATTGAATAAATTACGCAGCAAATTTACGACCCTCTTAAAAACCCATTAAGTTTCATGAAAAATGGGCATAAAAAAAGCGACTGCAATCAGTCGCTTTTTTTATTACCTAAATCTTAGTTATCAGTTGCAAAGGCAATATCGCTGAGTCCGGCTCCACTCGCACGCGACATGACTTGCGCCACCGAGTCATAACGTGATTCTTTATCCGCTTTCAACACAATGGTCGGCTGACGTTCAGCTTGGCCCGCTTCATTAAAACGGGTTTCAAGCTGTTCCAGCGTCAATACATCACCATTCCAAGCAATGTCACCTTCGGCATTGATGCTAATCGTGACATTTTCAGGCGGCAGATCGATAATCTCCGCAGTGGTTTGTGGCAAGGTTAATGGAATTGATGGGTTCGCAACGGTCGCTGTCACCAGAAAGATGATCATCAATACCAACATAATGTCGATGAGGGGAATGAGGTTCATCTCATTCATGCCTACATCGTTGTCTTCACCCAGTTGAAAAGCCATTAAGCTTGACCTCCCACGAGACTCTGTTGTGTTACTTTCTCATCAGACTTTTTTGCAGCAGATTCCTGTTGCAGCATGGTATCAATTAACAGACCGTGTGCCTGATCCTGTAACTCGTGTGCCAAGCCACGATTAGCACGGACACAGATGTTATAAGCCAGTACCGCAGGAATCGCGACTGCCAGACCTAAGCCAGTCATAATCAATGCTTCACCGACTGGAGTTGCTACTTGTGCCAGACCTGCTTGACCACTTTTACCAACAGCAACCAGCGCATGGAAGATGCCCCATACCGTACCGAACAAACCAACAAATGGTGAAATTGAGGCAATCGTACCCAGAACTGATACACCTTTTTCGGCATTGGCTTTTTCTGCTGAAATCTGGCGTAATAGCGCCTGTTCTGCCACTGCCTTACGTTGTTCAAAGCCCAAAGGAGCCAGTTTGGTTTTCAGTTGTTCCAATGCTTTAGATAACTGCGCATAGGCAATCTGTTTCAGTTGGCGAGTGCCCATCAAACGCAGCACAAAAATGGTCCATGTCGCAATCGACATTGCCAATAACACGAAATACAGTGTTTTACTGACTGCATCAGCGTGTTGCCAATAAACTGAAAAGTTCATATTCGAACTCCTAATGGGTGAGCCGTTATTTAACCTGAAAATCGAAAGGCTGTTCCACACGGGTTGGATAAGCCACACCATTTTCAACATATTTGGTAAGTTGTGCACGACGTACCGCGGCTTCTACTTTGCGCGTTACTGCCGGGCTACAACTTGAATTTCGTGCAGTCGCAGAGACTACTTTGCCCTGCTCATTCGCTGAAACATCTACTACCAGTGAACAGGCTGATTTTAATTCACCTGCAGAGAGTGAGACTTTTGGTGAACGCTGCCAGGACACGCCCCCACCAATTGATACACTTTTCGGAGATGGCGGCGCAGCAGGTGCTGGCGGTGCCACAGGCGCAGGTGGCGCGACCGGAGCAGGTGCCGGTTTAACTTTAGTTTCAGTGACCACTGTCGGCACGACCGGACTTGGAGTTGGTTTTGCTTCAACTGGTGGTGCTTTGACTACTTTTGGTGCTTCAGCCTTTTTCACCTGCTCGATTTTTTCTACTTTTTTCGGTGGTGGTGGCAGCGGTTTATCGACAATTTTGACTTCTTTAGGCTTAGGCGGCTCTTTTTGTGGCTCGGCCTTCGGTTTTGGCGGTAAAGGTTTTGGCGCTTCCTGGAGTTTCACAAAGCGCACTTTTAAGGGTTGCTTATCAATGGGTGTCAGCTCAGGTGCTTTCATCTGGCTGATCGCATATAACACACCCACATGCCCAACCAGTACAGCCGCCACGATAGAGATGACTTTCTTTTTCATCTGATTCGGCGGTGTAGGCATTTGGGGCGCAGCAACTTGACTCATTAAATCTATTACCTTGAGGAGATGATGTGGAACAAACTATCAAGCTCATCGGTTATCACAATTAAAGTATGCCAATAATAAATGAGAAGTGTTTTCATTTGCAACCGCTAATCCTACCTTTGACTGACTTTTTTTGCATCAAAACAAAAAAGGCACACTAAAAGTATGCCTTTTTAAAACTCAATGCAAGTCTTATTGGAACACGACAGTCTTGTTGCCATCGACAATAATACGGTCTTCCAAATGCCATTTTACCGCACGGGCCAATACATTACGTTCTACGTCCTGACCGAGTTCACGTAACTGCTCAACAGTAAAGTCATGGTTCACGCGCTCCACATCCTGCTCAATAATCGGACCTTGATCCAGATCAGCAGTCACATAGTGCGCAGTTGCACCGATCAGCTTCACGCCTTTTTCATAGGCCTGTTTGTACGGATTGGCACCTACAAAAGCCGGCAGGAAAGAATGGTGAATGTTGATCACTTTCATTTCCCACTTGCTGACAAATTCTTCATCCAGAATCTGCATATAACGCGCCAGCACCAGTAAGTCATTGCCCTGCATCAACTGGTCGATTTCTGCATAAGCTTCAGGTTTGTTGTCTTTGGTCACCGGCACAACTTCGAATGGAATGCCAAAATTTTCAACTGCTTCACGTAAAGTCTCGTGATTCGACACCACTTTGGTAATTTCACAAGGCAAACCACCACGCGCATGACGCCATAACAGCTCAAGCAAGGCATGATCGACTTTAGACACCAAAATACCGACTTTTTTCACGTCACTGACCAGAGCCAGACGCCATTGCATGCCATAGCGTTCCGCCACATTCGCTGCAAAAGTCTGGGTAATACTTTCTTTGCGACTTTGAAGATTATCTAATTCAAATTCAACGCGCATGAAGTAACGTCCGCCCTGCGCTGCTGTCGCATATTGGTCAAGCGCAGTAATGTTGGCACCTTGATGATACAAGAAGCTCGAAACAGCCTGCACGATGCCCGGCTTGTCTTCACAAGTAATCAATAAACGTGCGGTGTTAGCAGTCGTCATATTCATGTTGGTTTAAGTCACTAATCAGTTAAATTAAAAATAAGCCGAGTATTCTAGCGCGTTTCTTGGATATTCTGAATAGTTTGTTCAGATTCAGAATCTTTAGATGACGACAGGCTGGCAAAAAGTTCCGAAGAGCCCAAACTACTCAATAAACCTTCATAGGTTTGACGACTTTCACCACGTAAATACGCCCCTTCCAGGAATACCATTTGACGGAGTGCCTGCCAGACCCATTTTTCTTCCAGCGTATTGGAATCGGTTAAATGACCTGACATATACAGGAAGTTGGTCCAGTTGGTCAGCACAATCCACAGGTTAATAATCAGTGCTTCAATCTCTGAATCGGTCATGTCCATCAGGCCTGCATTAACAAAGCCTTTATAGATTTTCTGGCCCTGCTGCATCACCTGACCGGCAAAGCGTGGATACATCTTGCGAAAATCTTCGTTATTTTCTACCAGATGATAGACATCACGATGCAGGAAACGGTAAGCCCATAACTGGCTGCTCAGTACCTGAAAATAATGCACCTTGTCATTGGCATCCAGCGCACGGTCATCCGGCAGCGCCAGCATTTCCAGGGTCTGGTGCTGGTACTGTTCCATCAATTCTTTAATAATTTCATTTTTATTGCGGAAATGATAATACAGGTTACCCGGGCTCATGCCGAGTTCAGCCGCAATGTGATTGGTGGTTACCGATCGTTCACCACGCTCGTTAAACAGCTGCAAACTGAGCTGCAAGATACGCTCTTTAGTTTTTAAGGTTTTGGTTTGGGACATCCTAAAATAACCATTCAGTTCATGCATTAGCAGGCTAACACACAAAGTCACTTGACTAATTAGAGTATTTGCTCTAAAAATTAATTAATCGATTTTTGAATAATGGTAGTGCGGCATGAACAGTCACACAAAAACAACATCAATGACACCACATTTTTTTGATAGCCAATATCTGAATGAAGTCTTGGCGCAACAAAAACACGCTTATTTACACTACCCTCTGCCGACTGCAAAGGAACGTATCGATCGTTTAGCTCGACTTAAGCGTATCTTAGTTAAGTATCAAGATCAATTTGCTGACGCAATTAATCAGGACTATGGTAACCGTTCCATTGGGGAAACCAAGATTGGTGAACTGCTCACCTGTCTGGAACATATTAAATATTACAGCAAAAACCTGACCCGGTGGATGAAACCTTCCAAGCGTCATGTCGGCATTATTCATCAGCCGGCCAAAGCCTGGGTGCAATATCAGCCTTTGGGTGTAGTCGGAATTATCGCACCGTGGAACTATCCGCTGTTGCTCTCGATTGGCCCACTAATTTGTGCCCTGGCGGCCGGCAACCATGCCATGATCAAAATTTCCAGTGCATCGGCTGCCTTTGGTGAAGTTCTGGAAAAAGCCCTGGCTGAAGCCTTCCCTAAAGAATTGGTCGCTGTGGTGAATGGTGGCGGTGTGATTTCAGATGCTTTCTGTCGTTTGCCTTTCGATAAACTGATTTTCACCGGCTCAACTGCAGTCGGTAAAACCGTCATGGCAGCCGCTGCCGAAAATCTGGTGCCGGTGATTCTGGAACTGGGCGGTAAATCGCCGGTACTGGTGCATCCATCGATTGATCTGCGCGATGTCGCGCAGCGGATTGCGGTGGGCAAACTCTGGAATGCCGGTCAGACATGTGTAGCGCCAGACTATATGTTCCTGCCTCTCGGAAAAACTGCCGAGTTCATTGATCACTTTAAAGCCTGTGTCGAAAGCATGTATCCGGATATCACCCATAATCAGGATTACACCTCGATTATTAATGTCAAACAATATAACCGTCTGCAAGGCTATCTGGATGATGCGCGTGAACAGGGTGCGCAAGTCATTGAAATTAATCCGCGTAGTGAAAACTCGGCTGATCTGCGCAAGATTGCACCGACCATCGTGACCAATGTCACCCCGATGATGCAGATCATGCAGCATGAAATCTTTGGCCCACTGTTACCGATCATGGAATATGATCAAATTGACGATGTCATCGACTTTATTAATAGCCGTCCGCGTCCACTTGCTTTATACTACTTCGACTTTGATCAGGCGCGTGCCGATTATGTCGCACAGCGTACCCATTCAGGGCATTTCGGGCAAAATACGGTACTGACCCATGTTGCGCAGGATGATCTACCATTTGGGGGTGTCGGTGCATCAGGTATGGGTAAATACCATGGCCCAGAAGGCTTCTTCAGTTTGTCGCATGAACGCTCAGTAATGTCGAATCCAAAGCTGTACAGCTTGAAATACATTCTGCCACCGTTCAATAAACCGATTCACAAGCTGATTTCGAAGACACTTCTCCGCTAAATGATCAAGGCATGAGCTATCGATATAGTTCGTGCCGCGTTTTGACGAAAATCGCTTGTCTTTTAAGCGCATTTTTGATATAAAACGCCCCTTGAATGATTTCAATCCGTTTATTTTTGACTGGCCATACAGATTTGCTGTTGGCTAAATCAATGGAGTTACACCATGTCTAAGGTTTGCCAAGTTACCGGCAAGCGTCCAGTCGTTGGTAACAACGTCTCACACGCCAACAACAAAACTAAGCGCCGGTTCGAGCCGAACCTGCACCACCACCGTTTCTGGTTAGAAAGCGAAAAACGTTTTGTACGTCTTCGTTTAACCACTAAAGGTATGCGTATTATCGACAAATTGGGCATTGAAAAGGTTGTTGCTGACCTACGTGCTCAAGGTCAAAAGATCTAAGGAGTCTGAACCATGCGTGATAAAATTCGCTTAGTTTCTTCAGCTGGTACAGGTTATTTCTATACCACGACTAAGAACAAACGTACTATGCCGGAAAAAATGGAAATCAAAAAATTTGATCCAAAAATCCGTCAACACGTAATCTTCAAAGAAGCTAAAATCAAATAATTTTAGTTTCTTTAAAAAAACGACCTTTGCGGGTCGTTTTTTTTTGCACTTTTTTTATCCGACTTGATAAACTTTCTGCATGTTTTGGCACTTTTTGTGCTTATTTCCCAGCAAACCTAGCTAAAGGAGTATTTAGTGCCACATGACGTAGAGCTCATTATATTACTGGCTGTTGGTTTTGGCTTAGCTTTGGTCTTTGGCTATCTCGCTGCACGGTTACGTCTTCCCCCTTTGATCGGTTACTTAATTGCCGGCATTCTGATTAGTCCCCATACACCCGGTGTGGTCGGTGATATTCATCTGGCCAACCAACTGGCAGAACTTGGCGTCATGTTCCTGATGTTTGGCGTCGGAATGCATTTTTCCCTGAACGATCTGATGCAGGTACGCCGGATTGCCCTGCCTGGTGCGATTTTACAGATTGCAGTTGCCACCTTGCTCGGGGTTGGAGTTTCGATGCTGTGGGGCTGGAGCTTTGGCTCAGCACTGGTCTTCGGCCTAAGCCTGTCTTGTGCCAGTACCGTGGTTCTGCTCAAAGCCCTTGGTGATCGTGGCTTACTGGATTCAATCAATGGCCGAATTGCTGTTGGCTGGTTGCTGGTCGAAGATCTGGTCATGGTCTTGGCGCTGGTACTGTTACCTGCCACTGCGGTGCTTTTAGGTGGGCAAGCGCTGGAAGGTGCAAGCGATGAGAATATCTGGCTCACCTTAGGGATTACCTTACTTAAAGTCGCAGGCTTTATTGCCTTCATGCTGATTATTGGTAAACGCTTGATTCCGATGATCATACAGGTGGTGGCACGTCTCGGTTCACGTGAGCTGTTTACCTTAACTGTGGTGGCAGCTGCTGTTTCGATTGCCTTTGGTGCCTATAAAGTCTTTGGTGTATCCATGGCACTGGGTGCTTTCTTTGCCGGAATGGTCGTTAAGGAATCTGATTTCAGTCATCGTGCTGAAGAAGAAACCTTACCACTGCGTGAAATTTTCTCGATTTTATTCTTTGTTTCCGTCGGCATGCTGTTTGATCCGCGCATTTTGCTGGAACAGCCTTTACATGTACTGGCCGTGGTCGCGATTATCATGATTGGTAAAACTATTGCTGCGATGGCACTGGTGCTGTTCTTCCGTTATCCGATCAATACCGCCTTGACCGTCGGTGCTTCTCTGGCACAGATTGGTGAGTTCTCCTTTATTTTGGCTGCACTCGGTGTTTCGCTCAACCTGCTTTCGCCGGAAGGTCAAAACCTGATTCTAGCAGGTGCCTTAATTTCGATTACGCTTAACTCCTTTATCTTTTCCGCGATTGAGCCGGTACAGAAATGGATTCGGGAACGCTCGACTCTGGCCCGATTACTGGAACGCAGTGGTGACCCTCTGGCGATGTTACCCGATGAAGTCTCACAGGATTACCTGCGCGATCAGGTGGTCATTATTGGCCATGGGGAGGTCGGGCGTCGCATTACCCGCTCATTGATGCAAGAAAATATCAAGGTGGTGATTGCCGAAGAAAACCGTGACATCGTCGAAAACCTACGTGAGAAAGGCATTGCTGCGGTGTCTGGTGTTGCCACTGAGGCTGGCGTACTGATTCAGGCACATATCCAGCATGCGCGCTTACTGGTCATTTCCCCTATGGATATCATCGATATTCATAAAATTGTCGATATTACCAAGACCTTGAATCCACAAATTCAGGTACTGGTCTGTGCGGAAAGCAAGGAAGAAGCTGAAGCCATTCGTCGGGATAATGTCGGTGCGGTTTATTATGCCAAAGAAGAAATGGCGAAAAATATGAGCAATCATATTTTGAACCAGATTGAGATCGCGCATCAGCATACGCCTTCTCATTAAAGTTTTTCTTTGAATAAACGCCAAATAAAAAAGTTGCCGAATCTGGCAACTTTTTTTATGAACATCAATATATCTCTAAGTCAAAGATTTTATTATTACACTGGCTTCAGACTGCTCACGACTTAAATTTTAAAATACTGATTTTTCATCTTCATTTTAAATGAACGTTTTTATGGTACTTAAAATCTGCCTAATTTAATAACCTATAAAACTCAAAAAGCACACCGATAGTGTGCTTTCTAAATAAATTTCAACGATTAACTCATATACTTTGGTTCTTCATCCACAACTTCAGCCTGCCACTCATTGACCTGCTGTTCCAGCAAACCATAGAGTGCTGCCTGAATCATCTGTTGCGCAATCACGGGCGTCTGCTCTCCAAGTAAAGCTTTCACCTCATCATTAAATTGAATCATGACCAAAGGCTGTTTATGTGAGCCTGCATTGCGTAGAGCCAACGCGCCACCTTCAAGTTGAACGAGTTCTAAAATCGCGTCTTGATTACCAAATAAATCTTTCAACTGTTCTATAGACATATATCCTCCATGTTCAACATGGTGGCAAAGCGCCGGGTGCACTTTGCATCATTAGAGTAATTGATATAGGGTTAAAAATTGCATTTTCAAGTACAGCCGATCCGATTAAAATTCAATCATCTCATTACGAAAACCATCAATTAATTGGGTCAGGTCACGATGCCACTCTCTCAATATAGCAGTATCAGGTAACCATGCTTGTGGAGACTGTGTGACTTTAATGATGAGATTTGAGGAAGTTTCGTCTTCAGGTTCTGGGGTACTTGGTTCGGGCGCATACTGGCACAGACGGTAAGCACGTTTCAGTTCAGCAATGAAACCGCTCTTGGATAAATGTTGCAGCACCGCCACTTCCGGCGAAATCTGGCCTTTGGCCGCCATCAGTTCTTCGATCGATTTTAGCGTCGGATGAGGATCATTCAGGCGATAGTAACGCACAAGTTCCTGTAAAAATGCTAACAAAGCACCATGCAAATGAAACACAGTTGCTTCACGTTGTGCCTGAGCCTGTTGTACATGTTCGGTTTGCTCTGCTTGCTGGCAGGATAGACGGGCAAAATACAGTTTTTGATTGGTACGGTCCGCATGATAGCGAGCAACACGGGTCATCGAGATTTCCTAAGGTTTAAAACAAATTTTGGCTTTTATAAAGTAAAAGGTTCGCCTACATTTCGCAATCAAAAGATGTTTAGACTGAATCCATCCAGCACTGAAATTCAGAGCATTGAGCTCACTAATTAAGTACGGCGATACTAAATTGTAGCCATAAAAAAAGGAGCCTATCAAGTGCTCCTTTTTTGAGTTTAAGCCTGAGGCTTGTCTTCTGCGGCTTTCACGCGGATGCCATGTCCGTGCAGGCGTAAAGTGTTCAGGCCTTTAATGGCTTTGACTGCTTCACGGCCATGCGGCATTTCTACAAAAGCAAAACCTTTTGATTTGCCTGTTGCTGCATCAAGCACCAAAGTACAGGTCTCCACTGTGCCATATTCCTGGAACAGTTTCAGTAATTCGGCTTCTGTGACCGTACGTTCTAAATTACGAACTAAAATTTTCATCTTACAACCTTAAGAAGATAGGCAAAAAATATCAAAAAGCACGCGCCTACTCTACTTTTTGCATGAAACAACTTTGCCATAGTTTAATCGAGATCAATCCCAAAATCTAAATTAATCGACTTGCGTTCAATCAAGGCACTTTTTACCGTTTGCTGCCGGGTCTTGTAATGGGTTTCTGTGGTGCATAAATGCCGGGTGAGATCATTCAGGAAATAGCTTTCGACTTTACGCCCCTGCTCATCGACCGTTTCGCGCGCCCAATGATTCAGGTTCTGTTTGGTCAGAATCAATTCATTTTTTGCCCGGGTCAACGCCACATATAGCACACGACGTTCTTCTTCGACATCATCAAAGTCACCCTGAGCACGTGCATGCGGGTAATTGCCTGGCGTGACATTGGCCACATAACAAACATTTTGTTCGGTGCCTTTGGCCGAGTGAATGGTAATCAAGGTCACTACATCATGGTCCGACTGGCGTTCAATTTCCGAGATTGACACCGGATCCAGTACATATTCCTCTAAAAACTCACTCAGCTGCGAATGCTTGGAGGCCAGCTGTTTGACCAGTTCAAAATCACTCTGGCGACGTGGCCAGTCCTTTTTATAGTTTTCCGCCAACTGCGATTCAATCGCCTGAATCGCAAGACCGACACAGGCTTGCACTTCGCCTTTGAGCACACTCATCTGCTGCATGATCAGAATGGTTTCTAATGGTATCTTGCCAAATTTTTCCAAATTATCTGCAATAGCTTCCATTTCCGGTTCAGCCAATAACTGCTGCGATAGCTTACTGGCACCCACATCACCAACACCATTCCACAGGGTCAAGAAACGCATCCAGGCGATATCATCCAGCGGATTGGCGACTACGCGCAGCATGCTGAGCAAATCTTTGACATGCGCCGTTTCCAGCAGCTTCATGCCACCAATAAAGCGATATGGCACATTAGCCGCGATACAAGCTGCTTCAATATGCCGTGCGGCAAAGCTGGAGCGTACCAAGACCATATGCTCGCCCCATTTGCTGCCTTGCAGATAATGACGCTCTTTAATATCAATCGCGATCCATTTAGCTTCATCAAATTCATTCGGGAAGATATGCATACGCGGCTTAATGCCTTCTCCGCGATACGCTTCCAGACGTTTGTCATATTTGATTTCAGACTGATCGAGCAGCCAGTTGGACAGATCCAGAATTTCCTGGGTCGAGCGGTAGTTTTTTTCTAATTTGAAAATCTGCGCATCTGGCACACGCTCTTTGAAATGGTGAATATTTTCAAAGTCTGCACCACGAAAGCCATAAATCGACTGCGCATCATCACCGACACAGAACAGGCTGATCCGGTCTTTGAGTGGCTCCAGCAAAGCCCATTGCAAAGGATTGGTATCCTGCATTTCATCGACTAGCATATGCCGGCAGATCGAAGCGACATAGTCGACCAGACCTTCGGACTGTGCCAGCGCCGTGGCAACTACCGCCAGAATATCGTCATAGTCCAGAAAGCTGCGCGCCTGCTTACGTGCTTCGTATTCTTTCATGATTTCGGCAATCTGGTCTTTGAGAGCCAGATATTCCGGCATCTGTTTTTCCAGTGCCAGACTAAGTTTTTGCCGGGTATTCCGTGCAAAAGAATACAGGTCACATAGTTCCTGAGGCTTAGGTAAATGATTGGGGTTTTTCTTGTCATCACGACCGCGAATCAGGCGAAACATCATCAGCTGATCATCACGATCAATAATCGAAAACTGTTCCAGACCAAAAGCTTTCGGAATACGGCGCAGTAGATACATACAGAAGGTATGAAAGGTCGAGGCTCGTAGCCCCTTGGCTTGCTCTCCGAGTGCCAGTTCGACACGCGCCACAATTTCACTGGCTGCCCGGCGGGTAAAGGTCAGAATTTGAATCTGGTTGGCAGGCACGCCCTGTTCAATCAAGTAAGCTGCGCGTGCCACGATGGTTTTGGTTTTGCCACAACCTGCCCCGGCCAGCACCAAACTGTGTTTTGCTTCTGTAGTCGCTGCTTGCTTTTGTTGGGGATTTAATTCATCAATCAGGGTGGCTAAACTCATTTTCACTCATCATTTTGTGGATGTATGTAGTTTAACAGATCGCTTCCAGAATTATGTCTTTTCAGTTGTCCTGAAACTGTCTCCAATTTTATTTCCTGATTTGATATTAGCTAACGACAGGGCGTGCTGGATTACAGGAGAGAGAAATACTTTCACTCTGTCAAAAGATTTTTAACTATCTCAGCGACAGCTTTCTCCAAGTTCATTTCTGCATTTTTTAAGGCTTCCTCTAAAGGACAATCTGGCAGATTAATCCCAACAATCTGGCTAAATCCTGACTCAAACAAATCCTCAATCCCTTCACCGACTAGACCCGCAAAAGCGATTACCGGTTTATTAAATTTCCTGGCGAGCTGTGCTACCCCAAAAGGGGTCTTGCCCAAAGATGTTTGACTATCAATTTTACCTTCACCGGTCAGGACATAATCTGCTTGCGCTATTTTCTCACTCAGTTGAACCTGTTCAATCATCAGTTCCACCCCGGACCGAATAGAGGCAGCGGTGAATGCCATTAAACCAAAACCCAGCCCACCGGCTGCACCCGCACCTGCCACATGACGATAATCACAGCCAATCTGCCCAGCGACTACATCGGCAAAATGACCGAGGTTTTGATCCAGTTGCTTGATCATTTCCGGGGTTGCACCTTTCTGTGGTCCAAAGATTATCGATGCACCATTTGGTCCACACAGTGGATTGTTGACATCCGATGCAATGATTATTTCAGTATCTACTAAACGTGGATCCAGTCCAGATAAATCCATTGATTTGACCTGATCCAAGTTTCCACCACAGACCTGAATTAACTCTCCCGCATGATTTAGAAACTGCACACCCAGTGCTTGCGCCATCCCTGCACCACCATCATTGGTAATACTGCCGCCCGACCCCATGATGATTTTTTTCACACTCAAGTCCAATGCCTGTTTGATCATTTCTCCTGTGCCATAAGTTGAAGTGAGCATCGGATTACGCTGTGAAGGCTTCAATAAATGAATGCCATTGGCCTTGGCCATTTCAATCACAGCAGTTTGACCTGCATCAATCAAACCCCAATAGGTCTGAATACGTTGCTCAGGCAGTGGTTCGGTCACTTCACATGCAATACTTTGCCCCTTTAAACTTGAAATCAATGCATCGACCGTGCCTTCACCACCATCGGCCATTGGCACATGAATGATGTGGGCATCCGGAATGACGTTCTGGATACCGCGTTGCATGGCCTGAGAAGCCTGTGCAGCAGACATGCTTTCTTTAAACGAGTCGGGAGCAAGCACAAAGGTGAGCGGCATGGTGTGATCTTTTATCCACAAATGAAGTCTAAATTGTGGATAAATCCAGCACTATCCACAAGTCTTTATTTCCAGCCCAGTTCAATTGCAGTTATCTCATTAATCAAAGTTTGATTTAAAGATTCTGGCATTTTACTGGTGGTTTGAGACAGTGGAATATGTCCTGCCATCAGCTCCGCCTTGGTTTGCGGAAATAAGGGTTGCTGATCTGGAAATGCATAACCCAGCGGATAAATCGGTTGACCTGTCGCTAAATCATATTTATCCGAAGCGCCAAAGGCATGCAGCAATTCATGCACCAATACAATTTTATTCTGTTCAGTTTGTTGTTTGGATGCAAATAGATTTATCGAACCAATCCGGCCTTTTTGCAAGGCAGTGGAATGTTTCAATTGCTTGGTCTGCACAGGATCATAGTAATTTAAAAATAAAGTCACATTAGCTGAAGGGTCTGAACTCTGTCGCTGTTTCCAAGCATAGAACCGGAATTTTAAACTCCATAAAACTGTATCGATGAGCGAGTCTTGCTCAGGGACTTTGGGTGGTAGAACTTGAAGCTCACGGCCTAAATTAAAATAAAAATAAGTCGGCTGTCCACGATACTGCTGAGCTGCTTTTTCCAGATATTCCCGTGCTCCATTCAGGTCCTGAGCTGACAGTTGCTGGATATATTGCTGTGTGGTCGGTAATCCATCGGCATTAATCGGATGCAGCAACACAATAATCGGCTTTGACCAGTTCTGGTTTTGATCACGATAGGCATTGACCGCGACAATCAATAAGATGATTAATAAAATCAGAATCCGAATCTTTTTCCACATATCGATTACACACTCTGCTTTTTCATTTTTCTTAAATACATCTGACTCATTTCTATTTTTGTTTCAAATAAATTTAAAGTTTTTATTAATCCTGACAATTTGGCTCTACCATAGTTACGAGAGTCAAAATCAGGCTTTACTGCACTGATATACTGCCCGACCATCCCTAAATTCGCCCATCCATTATCATCGGCATTATCTTTTACAGCTTTATAAATTAAGTTAAGCGTAGCTCGATCCATCCCTTCAGGTAACTGAATTTCCTTTTGCGCAGATATAGTTTTTTGTCCATTAGTCTTGATAATCTCCGAAACTTTTTTATCTATTGATCCTGTTTCTTCACCATCCTCATTATTTTTAATTTCACTATCTACAAGTAAGTTTTCGATATAAATGAACTTGTCACAGGCTTTCTTAAATGCTTCAGGCGTAGCTTTTTTGCCAAAGCCATACACTGTTAGACCATTTTCACGAATACGTGAAGCTAAGGGCGTGAAATCGCTATCGCTGGATACGATACAAAATCCATCTAATGCACCTGCATAAAGTAAATCCATAGCATCAATGATCAGGATCATATCCGTCGCATCTTTACCCTTGGTATAAGCGAATTGTTGTACCGGAGTGATGGCATGAGGAAGGAGTACATCTCGCCATTTCTTTAAAGTTTCGCTGCTCCAGTCCCCATACACACGTTTGACACTGGCAATTCCATATTTCGCAACTTCCTCCAATACCGATGAAATCGCGTTGATAGAAGAATTATCCGCATCGATTAATACAGCGAACTTTTTTGTCTGAATATCCACATCCACCCCAAGATATTATTTTTAATTTTTTATATACATGATTCTGACATAAAAAATGCCGACTTTCGTCAGCATTTTTTTGAATCTTAGAGTTTAGGCTTCAACCCATTTTCCGTCCTGATAAACCAGAGACCATTTGGTTTGCTTGCCTTCTGCAGTTTCCGAACCAATATATTGTGACTGGTTCTTACGGCTAAATTTTACCAGAGTTGGATTCCCTTCCGGGTCCACATCAGGTGCCTGCAAGATAAACTGATACTTTGGATCAAGCTGGTCGGCAACAGAACGAATCTCGGCCACTTTCGGTGCACGGGTTTCACGCACTTTCGGGAACTTGCTTGCCGCCAGGAATAAACCGGCTGCACCGTCACGCAGTACAAAGAAATCGTCATGCTTGGCAGAACGTAAATGCTCCATCTTGATCGGATCCACACGTGGAGGCGCAGGCTGACCGCTCTTTAAGACTTTACGGGTATTGTCACAGCTGGTACAGGCAAAATACGGACCAAAACGACCCGTCTTCAGCTGCATTTCACTATCACACTTGTCGCATGGGATACTCGGGCCATCATAGCCTTTAATTTTGAACTCACCTTCTTCAAGTTCAAAACCACTACAGTCCGGGTTATTCCCACAGATATGCAGTTTACGGCCGCCATCAATCACATAGCTGTCCATGGCAGTTTCACAGATCGGACAACGCTTCTTCGACATCAGGTCAGCAGTTTCCGCAGCCTCATCATCAGATAATGCAGCCAGAGACTCAACTGGTGTCAGGTTCAAGGTTCCTTTACAACGCTCTTTCGGCGGTAGGTTATAGCCTGAACAACCCAAGAATACGCCTGTGGTTCCGGTACGAATCTGCATTGGACGGTCACATTCTTTACAATGTACCGCATCCACTTCTACAGGCTGATTGCGGCGCATACCGTTCTCACCCTGCGCTGTAGTCAAACGCTGTTTAAAATCGCCATAGAAGCTATCTAACAACTCTTTCCAGTTACGCTCACCATCTGCCACTTTATCCAGCTGACCTTCCAGATCTGCGGTAAAGGCATAGTTCATCAGATTACTAAAGTTTTCATCCAGACGATCGGTGACGATCTCACCCATCTTCTCGGCATAGAGACGACGGTTATCCAGTTTCACATAACCACGATCCTGAATGGTCGAGATGATTGCAGCATAGGTCGATGGACGGCCAATGCCTTTTTTCTCCAGTTCTTTGACCAGTGAGGCTTCGGTAAAACGTGCCGGTGGCTTGGTGAAATGTTGAGATGGATCAAGTTTCTCAAGTTTAAGCACTTCACCGACTTTGACCGCAGGCAATAAAATATCGTCATCGGCTTTATTGGCACCACGCACGCGAGTAAAGCCATCAAAGACCAAGGTACGGCCTTTAGCTTTCAGTTCCACGCCATTGGCATCCACTAAAATGGTAGAAGACAAATATTCTGCTGGTGTCATCTGACAGGCAACAAACTGGCGCCAGATCAAGTCATATAGACGCTGTGCATCACGCTCAACACCTACCAGACTGTCGCCTTTTAAGCCAACCATAGATGGACGAATGGCTTCATGCGCTTCTTGCGCACCGGCTTTATTGCCATAACGGTTCGGCTTGGCAGGCAAATACTTCTCGCCAAACTCGGATTCGATATGACCACGCACCATATTCACCGCATCATCACTCAAGAAGGTCGAGTCGGTACGCATATAGGTAATGAAGCCGGCTTCATACAGACGCTGCGCCAGCATCATGGTTTTCTTCACAGAAAAACCGAGACGGGTACTGGCTGCCTGTTGTAGCGTTGACGTGATATACGGCGCACTTGGATTAACCTTGGTTGGCTTATCTTCACGTGCAGAAACCGTATAATCCGCATCTTTGATCAGGTTTAATAAGGCATCAGTTTCGGCTTTATTGCGTAGCTTGAGCGTCTTGCCATTTTGCTTGACCGCTTCGAGACGAATATCATCTTTTTTCGATTTGGTATCGACAAACACCTGCCAGTATTCTTCAGGAATGAAGGCACGAATTTCACGTTCACGCTCGACCACTAGCTTCACCGCAACCGACTGTACACGACCGGCTGACAGACCACGCGCAATCTTTTCCCAAAGCAATGGCGAAATCATAAAGCCCACGACACGATCCAGGAAACGGCGTGCCTGCTGCGCATTGACTTTATTGGTATCCAGACGTGACGGATGCTTAAAGGCATCCTGAATCGCATTTTTGGTAATTTCATTAAAGACCACACGCTGATAACGCGAATCATCACCGCCGATGACTTCTTTTAAATGCCAGGCAATCGCCTCTCCTTCCCTGTCCATATCCGTTGCCAGATAGACTTCATCGACTTGCGATGCCAGTTTTTTCAGTTCGGCAACCACATGTTCTTTGCCAGGAAGGACTTCGTATTTGGCTTTCCAGTCATGTTCCGGATCGACACCCATGCGGTTAATCAACGCATTCTGTGATTTTTCAGCTTTTTCTGTATCCGTCAGTTTGGTACGTGTCGCTGGTTTTTTCTCTGTCGATTTTGCAGAACCGCCAGTCGGTAAGTCACGCACATGACCCACCGATGATTTTACGATGTAGTTCGGACCAAGGTACTTATTGATTGTTTTCGCTTTTGCAGGCGACTCCACAATCACTAGGGCACGCTTGCTTCCAGCGTCGGGAGACTTCGCTGTGCTGCTTTTTGATGTGGACCGAGGAGCGTTCGCCATAATTAACCGTTAATCCTGTTTATTTCTAAATTAAAGTTCAGCCAAAGCGTGTAACAGTGCTTTGATGTCGTCGAGTTGGGTCGCTCTTAAATCAGCTTCTTCATCCCAGTACATGCCGACACAGTTGGCCTGCATATCAATAGCATAAATGCCTTTTAATGCAATGGGAAAATCTTTAAATTTCTCATCACCCTGCACGATTTCGAGTTTATTATCGACAACACGGGCGCGCATCAAGGGCAAACGCGCATCTGGCATCAGTACACTGTAGTACGCGACCATACTGGCACGACTTTCAGTCGCCTTGGGAATTTTGGTCCAGTCCGGTGCCACCACCAGACGTGGATGCAGACCCATTTTACGGGCTTTGTCACGCATCAGGCCCAGAGCTTTTTCTCGGGGACTTACACGCAACCCGAAAATCGACCCTATGACGAAAATGATGATGACCACCGTCACCCAGATTCCAGTGTTTTCCATAGTTCAACCTTTATGTTCTATTATTAGAGTTGCATAAGCAGAATATAAAACGCAAGTTTGCACGATAAAATTAATTCAGGAACATTTCATGACTATATAAAATTTCGTGACCATTCCAGTAAATATAACCTTTCTCGATCAGTTCTTTCAGCAGCAAGCGGATGTCCGATTTTGGAAATAACTGTTCCAGTAAATCACGCAGTTCATAAATGTCTTTAGGTTTGTCGCCCTGCAATTCACGCAGTTTACGCGCCACTTCTAGTTGGACCGGATCGATCCGGCCAAAATTCTTGAACAGGTCTTGCTGTGCCGACTGGATTGGTGACTGGAACGATTCAGATTCAACTGGAACTTCATCTGCCTGTAGTTGGGAAATGACCTGATCCAGTTTCGGATTTTTAACCGGGCTTTGTTCATCCAGATTGAGCTGCAGCCATTGTTTCAGGACTTTTTTTCGGAAGCTGATTTGCTCATCATAGCGTTTGACAATTTTCAGGTTAATCAACATGCCGACCACATGCTGAGCTTTTACCGGCATCACTTGCAGAATATTCGCCACTGAGTTTTTTAGGGTTTCCACCGTATTCGGTTTGCCACTCATTTTCCCTAAAGCATCACAGTATTTTTTCACCAGCTGCAAGGCGGGTTTGTTCTTGATGGCGTCCAGACTCGGAAGATGATTTTTAGGCTGATCTGTTGGAATGCTTGTCTCATCAGGCTGAATCTGAATCAGGTGACACGGAATATCAGAAGCCTGCAGCATCTGCTGCAACATCTCGCAGCTGTCCATCGCCGAGATCAATTCAACCTCGGTTTCTGGCTCCAGTAGCGCCATAAGCTGACCGACAATGACTGCATACTCATATTCTTTTTGTGGCGATTCAGGCGTGTCCAGCACCACCACCTGACCACTGCTAATCCAGCCGGCAAGCTCGGTTAAGTCCTCTAAGGAGAATTCAAATTTTCCGGCACAGCTAAACAGATATAAAGTCGAATAGTGCGCCACAATCTCACGCATTAACTTGGCTGTGGGGAAATTATTTTCGAGGTCGAGTAGAATAACTTTTGGGTGCATGGGACGCAATTCCGGAATGTACCTGAGAGCCGGTATTAGAGTAGGAAGTGAGTGAAAGGTCAAATAATTTTAGGACTGAATGGGTGCAGGCCTGTTTCGGCAGAGAGCTAAACTGCATTTTATGAAATGCCGGCAAGAAATCTGTTTGTAAGCGTGAATGTTTGTTTTCAACAGGAAAATTCTTTTGCACTTGATCATCACGCTACGCTTTATTACTTTTATATGCGGATTTAATGCAATTTAAAAGCCAATTCAAAAAAATAATATTTCTCTTTTTAACATCTTATCGATTGGCTCATTTTTATTTTTCAATAAAAAACCCTTAGATCAGCTAAGGGTTGTTGTTGATTAAATCATTGGTTGCAAATTAATAATGCGGTGGGCGATCTGCAACCGGATCAAATTCTGCAATGCCTTCAGACAGATCTGAAGACTCAACACGTTGATATAACAGCGTCATTTGCTTTTTCAGATCAGCAATTTCCAGGGTCTGTTTGGCCACCTGATCATTCAACTGTTCAACTAAATCGTCTAAAAATGCAATTCGCACTTGCAAATCTTCAATGGGTGCGGAAAATGACGCCTGATCATTTAGATTTTGTTGTTTAGTCATTTAAAGTCCTCATTGGGGATTTCAGGAAACATTATGGCCTATATTACCCTTAGGGATGTCCAACTTGCGTTTGGTGGACCCGCCCTGCTCGACGGCGCGAATTTTAACTTGGAACGCGGCGAACGAGTGTGTTTGATTGGCCGTAATGGTGAGGGTAAGTCTACCTTACTTAAGCTGATTGAAGGAAGTTTACTGCCTGACAACGGCGAAGTTTCATTACAAAACGGCATTACTATTTCCATGCTGGCGCAAGATGTACCGATGGATTCAGGTAAAGTGGCTGATATCGTGGCAGATGGTGCCGGTGAAGCATCGGAAGTTTTGCGTGCTTATCATGCTGCCAGTGAAGCCTGTGTACTCGGTGACATGGACGCCTGTGATCGTATGGGCAACCTGCAACACAAAATGGATCAGCTGGATGGCTGGGCGCTGGAAACCAAAGTCAATTCGATTTTAAGCAAAATGGGCCTGGACCCGGATGCAGATCTTGCCGATTTATCTGGTGGTCGTAAGCGTCGTGTACTACTGGCACGTGCTTTACTTACCCAACCCGATGTGCTGTTACTGGACGAACCGACTAACCATTTAGACGTTGAAAGTATCGAATGGCTGGAAAAATTCCTGCTCGATCAAAATAATTTGACCCTATTGTTCATTTCGCATGACCGTGCCTTTGTCGATAGCATTGCTACCCGTATTGTTGAACTGGATCGTGGTCAACTGCGTAGTTATGAAGGTAACTATTCACGTTATCTAGACCTGAAAGCCCAGCAAATGGAAGCTGAAGAAAAGCAAAATGCGCTGTTCGATAAAAAGCTGGCTGAGGAAGAAGTCTGGATCCGTCAAGGGATTAAAGCCCGTCGTACCCGTAACGAAGGTCGTGTCCGTGCCCTAAAAGCATTACGTGAAGAATCTAGAGCACGTCGTTCGCAACAAGGTAAAGTGACGATGGCGACTCAGGATGCCAACCGTTCCGGCAAACTGGTGTTTGAAATTGAGAACCTGAGTGTGAAATTCGGTGACAATGCACCGATCATCAACAACTTCTCTGCACTTGTCCTCCGTGGCGACCGTATCGGTCTGGTCGGTGATAACGGTGTCGGTAAAACTACCCTCATTAAAGCCATTCTGGGCGAGCTAGAACATGGCGGTACGGTGAAGACCGGTACGCAGTTAGAAGTGGCCTATTTCGACCAGCTCCGTAATGCGCTGGATCTGGAAAAATCTGTTAAAGATAACGTCTCAGAAGGTTCTGACCACGTGGATGTGAATGGTAACCGTCGTCATATCTATAGTTATTTACAAGATTTCCTGTTTTCGCCAGAACGTGCCCGTACACCAGTCAAAGCTTTGTCAGGTGGTGAGCGCAACCGTATCCTGCTAGCGAAACTGTTGCTGAAACCATCGAACCTGATTGTGATGGATGAGCCAACCAACGACCTGGATATGGTGACTTTAGAGTTACTGGAAGAGATGCTGGGTGGCTACAAAGGCACCCTGCTGTTGATCTCGCATGACCGTGCCTTTATGGACAACGTGGTAACATCCACTTGGGTCTTTGATGGTAAGGGCAATATTGACGAATATGTTGGCGGTTATCAGGATTATCTTGAACAACGTCCGGATCAAACCGTGGTTGACCAAAAAAGTGCCGTGAAAAAAGCCATAGCCAAAGCAGAAGCCGAGGCGGCACCGGTCGCTGCCAAAAAAGTTAAGCTTAGCTACAAGGACCAGCGTGCACTCGAGCAACTTCCTGCTGAAATGGAAGCACTGGAAAAAGAGCAGGCCGAGATCAACGCACAACTGGCTGATGGCTCTTTATTTGTGACTGATTCCGATAAAGCATTGAAACTTTCTAACCGTTTATCCGAAATTGATGAGCTGTTACTGGAAAAATTAGAGCGTTGGGAAGAACTGGACAACCTAAGTAACGGCTAAATATTCCCCGAGCTTTTACTAAAGCATCTGTATTCGTACAGATGCTTTTTTATTTCAATAATCTTCTCTGTTAGACTGCATTTAATCTTTTGGCCCTAAATTGTTTTATGAGTACTCAGCCTGCATATCAACCCGGTGAATTTCAATGGTCATTCCTGTTACCTCAATATTGGGGCAAATGGCTAGGCATTATTTTCCTGATGATTCTGGCGATCTTACCTTGGGCCATTCAGCATCGTCTGGCGTCCCTGCTGGGCCACCTTTCTTTTAAATACTTGAAATCACGCCGTGAAACCACGCTGCGTAATCTGGAAGTCTGCTTTCCCGAATGGTCTGAAAAGCAGGTACAGGACAATGCCCGTCAGGTATTTATCGATCAAATGCTGGGGGTGTTTGAGACGCTGAATGCCTGGTACAGTCCGAAATGGTTTCAGGGCCGCGTCAGTATTGAAGGCTTGGAACATATTCAGAAGACACAAGCCGCAGGCCAAGGCATGCTGTTATTAGGCACGCATTCAACTTTGCTCGATGCGGGTGGTTATCTTTGCGCACAATATTTTGAACCGGATGTAGTCTATCGTCCGCAGAATAATCCACTTTTGGACATGCTGATTTACCGTTGTCGCGCCACAATTTATGCCAATCAGATTGACCATGATGATATGCGCGGTCTGGTACGTAACCTGAAAAATGGCCATGCGATCTGGTACAGTCCGGATCAGGATTATGGTTTAAAACAAGGCGTGATGGCACCTTTTTTTGGCGTGCCTGCGGCGACTGTAACCGCACATCGCCGTTTACTGAAAATGACCAAAGCGGCTGCAATTCCTTTATATTTCTACCGTCATGGCGATATTAACAATCCGCGCTACCATGTGCTCATTGAACCGGCACTGGAAAACTTCCCTAGTGAGAATGAAGTTGAAGATGCCACTCGCGTGAACCGGGTGATTGAGCAGCAGTTGCGCATCGCACCGACCCAATATATGTGGTTCCACCGCCGTTTTAAGACTCGCCCTGAAGGTTATAAATCAATTTACTAAATCGATTTGATCACGGAATTTGAAGGGCTATAGCTTAAAATCATGTTTAAGTAATTGAAATAATTTAACCCGAGCTCTACATCCTGTAAAACTCGGGTTAATGAGGTTGTGCTTTCACATATTATAATTCGTTCTGCTTTTTTGTGATTTCCCTTTCAGCATCATATCCATGATGTTTTCATTCAGCTTCGTCTTCCTTATGAGAATATCCTTTCTCGACTCCCTGTGCTGATAAACCTAGAATACCCAGATTCCTAACCCCTGCCCATTCGCAAGAAGCGGAAACTGTTGTAAGCAATATCGTACACTTTTCTTCTAAAAAGCTAAGAGATTTTGCCTCCTTCTTTATATGCCATAGCAACTTCATCAGTGACTATTTTTTCCTCTTTCTCTGCTTTCTGAATGCCTTCTTCAATAGCTTTTTGTGCTTCTTGCTCATCTTCATCAGTTTGTTCTAATTCTTCCTGAATATGCTCGAATACCCGACCGGTTTGTAAAACCAGAAAGACCGGAAAATGGTCAGAGCCTACATGCGGTAAACGTTCCATATGTACCAAGGCAAAATCGGTACTGTGAAAGACGTGATCCAGCGACCAGCGAAAAAAAGGATAATCTGCGTGAAAAGTATTCACATAATGACGCCCTACCCGCGGATCTAGCAGCCCACTAATGCGTTGAAATAGGCGTGTGGTACGTGACCAGGCCACGTCATTCAGATCGCCCATGACGATACAGCTTTCATCCAGATCCTTAATCTGATCACCGACAATCAGCAGTTCAGCATCACGCAAGGTAGAATCCTTGGCCTCGGTCGGGCTGGGTGGTTTGGGATGCAGACAGTAGAGCTGTACTGGCTGTCCCGAGCGTAAAATCACTGTAGTATGAATTGAGGGAATTTCGTCACTCAGAATAAATTTAACCTCAGTTTCACTCAGTTCGAGCTTGCTATATAGATGCATGCCATACAGATTATCCAAAGGCACAGGCACGCGATAAGGATAATCAGCTTCAATCACCGAGAGTGCATTTTGCCAGTTTTGATCGGTTTCCAGAGTCAAAACCAGATCTGGCTGATGAATCTGGATCTGCTCGATCAGTAAATGATATTTGGTATTGGTAGTAAGTACATTGGAAACGACCAGGGAAATCTGACGTTGCGGATCCAGCTGATCATGCTTGACCTGCTTGACCTGTTTTTTCCAGATAAAGGTATAGGGCAATACCATTTTCAACTGATAGGCCAAAGCTGCCATCAGACCGATAAAAAGCAGCTGATTCAACCAGTTCCAGGGATGATCAACCAGGAGAAAAAGAATAAAGGCGATAAAGCCCAATACCAGAATTTGTAAGCGTGGAAAATCCGCACCCCGAATCCACCATTCATCGCGTGGTATCAGTGACCAAAAACTTAACCAAATGACAATGATTGCCAGAATTTGGATAACCCATATCATAAACTGCGCTCTTAATTAAGTTATTATTTTTTCTAAAAGAAAAATGACGTTATCAATTTTGTATGTATCATAAAGCAGATATTTCTCTCAAGAATATTGATGTTTTGATTGTGTAGCTCTTGCAGTTGAGTCCCTTTTTGGTACACTCGAATCCCTTTTGATTTTTTAACGCACCGAGGCAAAGTGACATGAAAGTAGGTCTGGTCGGTTGGCGCGGGATGGTTGGTTCCGTCCTTATGCAACGTATGGTTGAAGAGAATGATTTTGCTCATTTTGAGCCATTCTATTTCTCTACCAGTAATGCAGGCGGTGAAGCGCCGGCATTTGGCGGTAAGACCGCCCCAGCACTTATGGATGCATCAGACATTAACAGTCTGAAGCAAATGGATGTCATTATTACCTGTCAAGGTGGCGACTATACTTCTGAAGTTTTCCCGAAACTGAAAGCTGAAGGCTGGAACGGTTACTGGATTGATGCAGCATCGACTTTACGTATGGATGATGAAGCCATCATCGTACTTGATCCGGTGAACATGCACGTGATCAAAGATGGTCTAGTCAAAGGCACCAAGACTTTTGTCGGTGGTAACTGTACGGTTTCCTTGATGCTGATGGGCTTGGGCGGTCTGTTCCAGAACAATCTGGTGGAATGGGCAACGTCAATGACGTATCAGGCCGCTTCTGGTGCGGGCGCGCAAAACATGCGTGAACTGATCAATGGTATGGGTTATTTATATAACAATACCAAAGAGTTGCTAGATGATCCGCGTTCTCCAATTCTGGATATCGACTCTAGAATTGCTGAATTACAACGTGGTGAAGGCTTCCCGTCTGCAAACTTTGGCGTTCCTTTGGCTGGTTCACTCATTCCTTATATCGACAAGCAACTGGAAAGCGGCCAGTCGAAAGAAGAATGGAAAGGTCAGGTTGAAACCAACAAGATTCTGGGCAACCAGCAGATCGTGCCAATTGATGGTCACTGCGTGCGTATTGGTGCCATGCGTTGTCACTCTCAGGCATTAACCCTGAAATTGAAAAAAGATGTACCTTTGGATGAAATCGAAGACATCATTGCACGTGCCAATGACTGGTCTAAAGTGGTTCCAAATACTCGTGAAGCATCGATGACTGATCTGACGCCTGTTGCTGTAACAGGTACTTTAAGCGTTCCAGTCGGCCGCCTGCGCAAGCTGAACATGGGTAAAGAATATCTGGGTGCATTCACTGTAGGTGACCAGTTGCTTTGGGGTGCTGCCGAGCCATTACGCCGTATGCTGCGTATTCTGATTGATTATAAAAATGCTTAATATCCTTTGGATATAAAGCCAAAAGCCGATCTTTATTGATCGGCTTTTTTATGTAACTATTGCGTAAGTATTTTACAAAAAACAAACATCCCGTTAATCTATAATTTTCGCTATGCGATAATGACTGAGCTCACGATTAAGATGACTGTATATAACAAATTAAAGCTTGCCATTTTAGCCATTGTCGCTTCACAAAACATTTATGCGATTAATGTAGATCCGGTTCAGATTCAGTCTGCCCCTGGGGAATTACTCTATGCAGAAATGACTTTTCGGCAGTCTGATATCAATCTGCCGATTGAAGTCAGTCTGGCTTCACCTGCAGATTTAATGTCAATTGGTGCATCGCATCAGCCACCTGGTCATCTGAACTTTTTTACTCGGCGCAGCAATAATGGTACCGGGGTTATTACCATTACTTCTTCTCGCCCCATGACAGAGCGCGAGCTGAATATTATTGTCAAAATCAAGGAAGGCAATGCCGCACGGCTGCAACATATTCGTACACCCTTACAAGCTAAAACCGATTTATTAAAAGCTAGTCTCAAACAGAATGAACGTCCGCTTGCACCAGTTGTCGTCGTCAGTGAAAAAGATATTGCACTCAACTTACCCGTAAGTAGCCATTACAATACGGCAGCCTCCACAGCCTTAAATAAGCCACCGGCTCTAGAAAAGCCGTTGGCATTGCAACGCACAGCACCACCGACATTATCGAACACTTCTATTCCAAAAACTGCATTTGCGCCAGCTGTAATGGCATCAACTCCAGCGATTCAGGCTCAAGCGATTACGCCTGTACTGAAAAGCGAGGCTGTAACTGCACCCGATACTCCAGCCCCAGTTAAAACTGCACCGGCGCTTTCAGATTCAGTAAAGACCTCACAAGCAACTCTTGCATCGCCGGCTCCTGCAGCAGCCTCGACTACAAACAAACCAACCAGTACGATACCAGCAAATCAAAGTGCATCAGCATCAAATAAAGCAGATGTGCAGAAAGCTGTAGAGTCCCATTCTGATCATCAAACTGCCTCTAGTGATCCATTGGTGAAGAAGTTTGCTGAGGAGCAAGCCAGAAAATCAACTGGATCAGCCAATCCGGTGAAAACTCCGGCTCCAGTGACTGCAAAAGCTCAACCAGTCAAAGTAGCTTCAAATCAAACTTCACCTACTTATGTCGTTCAATCCAATGAGTCACTGTGGGGGATTGCTTCACGAATTGCCGAACAGCAGCAGCGCCCGGTCAACGAAGTCATGCAGCAAATCAAAAAAGACAATGAGCATGCCTTTATCGGAGGAAATGCCGATCGTCTACGCAAGGGTGCTGCATTGAACTTAAATACGACTCATCCTGCACCTGCGCCCATTAAAGTCACTGCGGCAAAGCAAACCGAGCTACCGTCTAAGCCTACTGGCAAGACTAAATACCGCCTGAATCAGGCAGAAATGAGCCTAGTGGCTGAGAACCAGCGCGATTCCGGGCAAGTTTCTGCAAACCAGAACACAGAACGCAATCAAACATCAAAGGAATTGTCATTAAAAGTTATGACAGCCCGAGAAAAAACCGTTAAATTACAGAGAAACGTAACTGAATTAGAATTGGCACTCAATCAGAAGGATCACAGAATTCAGTTATTAAATGCGCGTCTGGCCCAGCTACAACAACAGCTCAAAGCCCAACAAGCAGATAAGAAGCCAATTAATTAAAAAGTTACACATGACGATTTATTGGGATAGGCGAACTTAAACTACTCTATCCCCAAGGGGTAAAACATGCTGATTTATGTGATTCCATTAGTGATATTGATCATCGTATTAATTGTCTTTAAAAAACGACAAGATGCTCAAGAATCAGATAAAGCAAAAACTAAAACGGTAAAAGCAAAAAAACCTGGTTCTGCGTCAAAAGCTGCCCCACAAAGAACCAAGGTGGTGGAGCCAGTCGGGGTCACAAAAAAATCAGCAACGCCATTATCAGCAGAAACACGCAAGAAAATTGAAGGCCTGATTCAAGAACGTAATTTTTTTGCGGCCGAAGCACAGATTAACCAGGCACTGAATCGGGATAATTCCCAGCATGAACTCTATCTATTGTTATTGGATATTCATATCTTACAAAAAGATGAGTTTGCAATTTCACAGCTGCTCAACCATATCCGTTCTTTGCATTTAGATGAGATTCTGGCGCAAGCTGAAGCGAAACAGCGTGAATTTGAAAAATCTTCATCTGCTGTAAAAGAGACCATTGATTTTCCAAGTGCCCAGCCTAAAACTTCTTCTGCGCAGGAAGCTGCTTCAACTTCAGATGCCTTTGCCGATCTGGTTGCACCGGCTCCTTCAAATGAACTGGCATTTGAACAATTGCAACAAGACTTTCAACCAAGTAAACCGGCTACCCCTGTAGAACCTGTAGCAGATATTCAGCCACTTGAATTTAATTTTGAACCAAAGACTCCCCCAGTAGAAACACCAAAAGCTAAAGAGGCTCCTGTACCTGCTGCTCCTTCTGTAGATTTTAAATTTCAGAGTACATCTACAGATATTCAAACTACAGCAGCAACAGAAACGGCACCTGTCTTAGACTTTAAACTGGATTTGGAACAGCCTGCTCCAGTAGAAACAGCACCAACTGTGAGTGAAGAAATCAAGCCTCTAGATTTTTCATTCTCACTTGACACACCCGTACCAGCAGCTGAAAAAACTGCAGTGCCAGCGACTGAGTTTGATCTGTCTAGCTTGACAGTTGCAGCACCTGTGGCAGAGCCAGCTACACAAACTAATCTATCAGGCATGGATTTTAAATTAGATCATTTAGAAACCACGCCAGAAGCACATGCTGCAACAGCGATGAGTTTCGATCTTCCTGCTACGCCAGCTCAGGTAGCCGTAGACCAGCATGATCCACTCGTACAATCTTTCCCGGAATTACTGGATGTTAATGAAGCGAGTCTCAATCTTGATCTTGCGCAGCAATATATTCAACTCGGTGCTTATGCCGCTGCCCGCGAAATCATTGCCGAGCGAGAAGCTGAATATACTCCTGAACAACAGCAACGCGCAGAGCAATTACTGAATCAAATCGCATCTTGATGCATTTCGTTTTACACTAAAGCAGTCAATAATTGGCTGCTTTTTTTATGATAAAAAATATTGCATTAATTTATATGGGTGGCACATTCGGCTGCGTGGGAGACCCTCTTGCACCGATGCCTGCTGATTTATTTATTCCAAAACTCGAACAGATACTTGCAGAGCAGTATTTTGTAGAATGCCACCATGCACCCGCCATTAAGGACAGTAGTGCCTGCACAGCAACCGACTGGTTGCAACTGGTACAGTTTATTCAGCAATTGCAATCGCGGCAAATCCAGCATTTTGTGATTATTCACGGTACAGATACGCTGAGTTATGCCAGTGCAGTACTGGCACATTTTATTGGAAACTCGGCGCATGTGGTGCTGACCGGTAGCCAATATCCGTTGCTGAATGCTCAAGGCAATGAACAGCGTGAATTTAGTGATGCCCTGGATAACCTGAAATTTGCACTAGATTCCATCAGCGAATGTAGCGCTGGAGTCTATCTGGCATTCCATCATCAGCTGCTACATGCGCAAACTGCACTGAAACAGCATACTACTGAGTTAAATGCCTTTTCCGGTCTTGAGGCCAATATCGCAATCCAGACCCATCAACCGTGTTATCAGGTCAAGGTAGAAGATATTGCGAAAGCGGCTGAATTCAACTGCATGAGCATCATGATGCAGCCGATTGATCTGGCTCAGCAGCTGAATAACTTGAACAACCTCTTGGCTCGACCACCGCATTTTCTATTTTTGCAAGGTTTTGGCACTGGCAACCTGGCGGTCAATGACACCATGATTGCGCTCATTGATCAACTCTATGAGCAGGGCTGCATTTCCGTCTTGACCACCCAAGTGCCTTTTGGTGCGACGGATCAGCGCTATGCTATTGCCGAATGGGTCAATCACTGCAAAATTTTGCTGAATGAAAGTTATGGACATGCGGATCTGTATGCAAAAGCCCTGAAAATGTATTTACAATACGACACTGTAGAGCAATGGCATCGTCATTGGTACGATCAATAAGGTTTGAGGTCATTATGCAGCGTTTTGCGGTGGGAATTGAGTTTTGTGGGATGCATTATCGGGGATGGCAGACTCAACAGCCGGGAGTTGCAAGCGTACAGGAAACCATTGAAAGGGTCCTGAGCCGAGTTGCCGATCAACCGATTAGCCTACAGGGTGCCGGCCGCACTGATGCCGGGGTACATGCGACCAACATGGTGGCACATTTTGATACGGATGCCGTGCGTTCTGAACGTGGCTGGCTGATGGGCTGCAATAGCCAACTCCCTAAAGACATCTCGATCCAGTGGATCAAAGAAATGGATCACAGCTTCCATGCCCGTTTTAAGGCACAGGCGCGCCGCTATCGCTATGTGGTCTACAACCACCCTGTACGCCCGGCATTGCTGCATAAACAGGTCACCCATGTCTATGCACCGCTTGATGTTGAACAGATGATATACGCCGCGAAAAAGTTTGAAGGCACGCATAACTTTGAAAGCTTCCGCGCCGCAGCCTGTCAGTCCAATCAGCCCGTTCGTCATGTCAGCCATTGCCACCTGATTCAGCATGGTCAATATCTGGTATTGGATATTCAAGCCGATGGCTTTCTGCACCATATGGTGCGCAATATCATGGGATGTTTATTGGAAATTGGTCAGGGCATGTATGCTGCCGATCATATTGATAATATTTTCGCGGCAGAAGACCGTAAAGCTGCTGGTGTGACTGCGCCAGCAGATGGTTTGTATTTTATTCATGCCGACTATCCAGCGCAGTTTGAATTACCTGAATTACCCTTAGGTCCGCACTGGCTGAATATGCCGGAATAGTTTTTAAATTTTTTAGAATATTTACCTCCCCTAACCCCTCCTAAAAGGAGGGGAATTCCTCCCTTTTTTTAAAGGGAGGTTAGGAGGGATTTTTAACGCTGCTTCCGTTTCCGATATTCCACCGGCGTCTCATTGGTCCAGCGTTTAAAGGCACGATAGAAGGTACTTGGCTCAGAAAAACCGGTCAGATAGACAATCCGCTCGACGCTCTCATTGGTACTCGCCAGCAAACGCTTGGCCAGACGACAGCGATAATCCGAGAGAATCTGCTGAAAACTGGTATGTGCCTCACTCAGTTGCGTTCTCAAACGGCGTGGCGTGATATTCAGTTGTGCTGCTACAGTTTCCAGTGTGGTTTCACCACTCTCCAAAGTAGAGCCAATCGCACGACGGACTTCACCGACCAGATCATATCTTGCCAGTTCCTGTAATTTTTCAATCGCCAGTTGCTCATGCAGCTGCAACAGCTCAGGTTCAGCCTGCCACAGCGGATATTCCAGGATAGTCGGATCGAAGTACAAACGGGTTTCTTTCTGACCTAGACTGACCGGACACTCATAAACCCGGAAATATTCATCATCAGGTGCCCCTTTAGAAAAATTAAAATCGATATAAATCGGTTCAAAACGTCCTTCAGTAATAAATTTAAAGAAACGAAGTACGCCTGACATAGCACATTCAGTAAAATGACGATTGACCAGACTCTCAGCAAAAGGCTGTTCACCATTGGTTAAATAGCAGCGATCATCTTCAATCACTAATTTGGCAGCAAAGGCATCGCTGATCAGTCGCTGATAAGCCAAAGCACGTTTCAGTCCCTCACCAAAATTTTCAGATGAAACAAACAGGTGTTCAATGACCTGACCACGATAAAGTGGCAGGTGCTCACCCAGATGCAATCCAATGTCCGGGTCCTTGCTGACTTCCTCTGCCGCCACCCAAAAGGCATATTGGGCACTCAGCGGGGTACGGTCATTGGCTTCCACCTGATTTAAAGCCACTCCTGCTTTGGTCAAAAGTTCTTCTGTTGGCAACCCCGCACGACGAATCGCCTGATAGCCTAAACGCAATACGACTGATGCATCCGTTAGCTGACTCACTCAAAAGCCTTCCTTGTATGTACTTCATTTATACTTAAAAAGATTAATTTTAGATTAACTGTGATTGACCAAACTGACAACAGAAACAGGTGTCTTTTTAGTTAAAAAAATTATCGTGACAGTTCGCCTATTTTACTGGCAGATGATCAGTCTAACGCCCGTTTCGTCTTGTATTTTGCAAAAAAATTGACTATAATTTGCGCCTTTCCAATTTATTCATTCAGGTAGGCTATGGCCAATAAAGAGGAACTCATCGAGTTCGAAGGCGTTGTCACCGAGACGCTTCCTAATACTATGTTCCGTGTACGTTTAGAGAACGGTCACGAAGTGATTGCCCACATCTCTGGTAAAATGCGTAAACACTATATCCGTATTTTAACGGGCGACAGTGTGAAGGTTGAAATGACACCTTATGATTTGACTAAAGGTCGTATCACATATCGTGCACGCTAAGTTTTAGCGTAAGCAAAAGCCACTTTTAGTGGCTTTTTTAT